>JBDTMM010000077.1:0-8638 GCA_039934275.1 Flavitalea sp.
AACTCTTTCCTTGAATCAAAGAAAAGAACTACAGAATCTGATTTCCGTTTGCCAACAGAAGCAGAGTGGGAATACGCAGCTCGTGGCGGCCGTTCTCAATCTATGTTCCCATGGGGTAACTACTACCTGAGAAATAAAAAGGGATGTTTACTTGCCAACTTCAAACCTGGTCGCGGTAACTATCCTGAAGATGGTGGTTTTTATACCGTTCGTGCCGATGCATACTGGCCTAATGATTTCGGTTTGTATTGTATGGCAGGAAACGTAGCAGAATGGACATCATCATTGTACTATGAAGGAGCCTACAATTTTCAGCATGATATGAATCCTGATATTCGTTACAGCGCAAAAGATTCAGATCCTCCAAGGATGAAGCGTAAAGTAATCAGGGGTGGTAGCTGGAAAGACGTTGGTTATTATCTTCAGACCAGCACTCGTGATTATGAATACCAGGATACGACAAAATCCTATATAGGTTTCCGTTGTGTGATCGATTTACCTGCAACACAGAAAAAGAAATAAGAACATACAAATAAAATTTAACCGGGGCTTTCCCGTTTGAGTTGAATATCAGAATAACAAAAGACCTGACACACTATTTTATTTATTTTTTATTATACCCTTTAAAATCCGTTCAAAACCTTAAAAAACTTTAATTATGGCTGGAGTTTCAAAAACCACTGAAAGAGTCGTCAACATCATCGTGTGTATGGGTGCAGCAATTGTAATCTTTGGTGCATGGCAGAAAATTACACACCAACCTTTGGCTGACTTCTTTCTTACAGCAGGTCTTATTACTGAAGCAATTATTTTCGTAGTATACGCATTCCTTCCGCCTCCGGGATCGGAAATGCACGCAATTGCTGAAGCATTACCAAAGTTGGCTGGTGCGGGCAATTCAGGAAATCCTGCTCTTGCTAAAATGGACAAGATGTTACAGGACGCAAGCATTAATCCTGAAAGTCTTAACCGTCTGAGCGAAGGTTTCAAGAAACTTGGAACACAGGTTGACAAAATCTCCGATGTTTCTGAGGTTGTAAAAAACACCAGCGATTTTTCAACAAAAACAAAAGAAGCTACTGCCGCCCTCGATACAATGAAGAATTCCTACCTGGGTGCAACAACTACCCTGGGTCATTTTAATGCAGCTGCTGATGGAACAAAACATTTCCACGAGCAGGTTCAGGTATTGACAAAGAATCTTGGTTCACTGAATGCTATTTATGAAATAGAATTACAGGATACTAACAATCACCTGAAGGCAATGAACAACTTCTATGGTAATCTTTCTGCTGCATCACAGACAATGCAGAACAGCGTAGAAGATGCTAAGAAAGCACACGAACAGATCGCTAAACTTGCCGGTAACCTCAGCAGCCTGAACACCATTTATGGTAACATGCTCGGAGCTATGCAGGGAAGACAATAATCCACTGTTGCTTAACACCTGCTATAACCAGGTGCAGAAAATAGAATTGTTTTAAATCGAAAAACCGAAATCCCCATGGCTTTACCTAAAGAGCCCCGGCAGAAGATGATCAACATGATGTATTTAGTGCTTACAGCATTGCTGGCACTGAATGTATCTGCAGAAATCCTCAACGCCTTCAAAACAGTAAACAAAAGTATTGACAACGCTAATGGCGTTCTCACAAGTAATAATGAGGTCATTTATAGTTCTTTCAAAGAAAAGCTTTCTGATCCCAAAACTGCAACAAAAGCTGCAATTTGGAGTCCGGTAGCTGATAAGGCGCACCTCCTTTCTCAGAAAGCATTTGACGATATCGAAATACTAAAACAAAAAATTAAAGTGGCAGGCGGTTTTAAAGCCGGTGCTAAAGACAGTATTGGTTTTGAAAGTAACCTCGATGCTTCTACCAGAGTAATGGGTAATGAAGGCGAAGGTGAAAAGCTGAAAAATGAATTGGCTAAATTGAAAGCGGACCTTCTTGCTATCGATCCCGAAATCGGTAAAGAATTCGCGTCAAAACTTCCCATCGACCTTAATACTCCAAAGTCAGAAACAGGAAACACAAATAATTCCTGGACAACGGCATACTTCCACATGACCCCTGCTATCGCAGCACTCACCATTCTGAATAAATTCCAGAACGATGTTAAGAGTTCTGAAAACCAGATCGTGACCTATTGCCATAACAAGATCGGTGAAGTAGCAGTTAGATATGACAAATTTGGTTTTGTTGGTGGTCTGGGTTCAAGCTACCTGATGCCAGGTGAAAAATTGAAAGTTTCAGCTGGTTTGGGTGCGACAGCTTCAGGTGCAGTTCCTAGCATTTTTATAAACGGAAAATCAGTTCCATTAAATTCTGATGGTTTCGCCGAAACAGAATTTGGTGTGGGAGGTTCAGGGGCAGTTAATATAGTCATTCACTACAAAGATCTTGATGGAATTGATAGAGAGATTACAAAAAAATTAGATTACACAGTAGGTCAGCCATCGGGCGTTGCAGTTTCTGCTGATAAGATGAACGTATTATATATCGGGGTCGACAACCCGCTTACAATAACTGCAGGTGTTGGTTCTGAAAAAGTAAACGCATCATTCTCCGGTGGAACCATATCAAGGGTACAGGGAGCTAAATGGATCGCAAAACCTAAAACACCAGGTGAACAGAACATCAATGTAATCGTTGATGGTAAGTCTACCCCCATTAAATACCGGGTAAAATATCTTCCGGATCCTGCAGCATTCATCGCTAATAAAAGAGGTGGACCAATACCTGCGGGTGACATCAAGGCTAATGGTGGTTTAATAGCCAGGTTACTTGATTCGGATTTCGAAGCTGCCTTCAAAGTGGTGAGCTATACAGTTGGAGCACTTGGTGGAAAATATCCGGTGTATCAAACAGCAAACAACGAAGGAAACAGGTGGAACGGTGGTGCAGCAACGATTATTAACAGCGCTACACCAGGAACAAGCATATTTTTTGATAATATAAAGGTGGTAGGGCCAGATGGCAGAACAAGAGACCTTCCCCAGATGTCATTTAATTTGAAATAAATAAAGTCATGAAAAATCGCATTATCAGGTTGTTTTTACTGGCGAGTGTGTTTGGTTTGATGGTTGAGGCGGCAGACGCCCAGGCAAAAAAACCTTCACGCCCAAAGAGCAAAAGGTCAACAACAGCAAAAGGTAAAACTACCAATAAAAGTAAGACAGGATCTAACGCACAATTGAATACCGCTCCAAAGGATACCGTAGCTGTTGTAGCAGCGGACCTGAAGATCGACGCGCCCAGGCCTTCATTAAGGAATGATAATGCGATTCAGCGTAATCTGGTTAAAGACAGAACTCCCCTGGATTATGAAAACATTCGTGAAGACGATGCTACATACGTTCAGCGGATCTGGCGTGAGATAGACGTTCATGAAAAATTAAATGTACCCTTTAATTATAAAGCAGAAGGTGATAATGGTAACCAACGTTTCATTATGATTCTCCTGAATGCAATTAAAAATGGTGAAATCACTGCATTCAGTGCAGTTGGCGGTGACGACAGATTTACCACACCATTGCCTTTCAGCAACATCGCTGAACTACTGGTTGGTAAACCTAAAGTACGCCAGATCCCTGACTGGGTTGCTGACCCTGATGGTTCAAAGGGATTAATGAAAGACACTACTATTTCTACTGAATTTAATCCTGACCTTGTTGAACGATACTGGCTTAAAGAAGACGTGGTTTTTGATAAGGAATCATCGAGAATGTATACAAGAATATTAGGTATCGCGCCATTGCAGACCATCTTAAATGAAGATGGATCTTTCAGGGCAGTTACTCCGATATTCTGGGTTTACTATCCTGATCTAAGGCCGATGCTTGCAAAGTTTGATGTTTATAATGGAAAAAATTACGGAGCAAGAATGAGCTGGGAAGAATTATTCGAAAGCAGAATGTTCGCAAGCCGCGTAATTAAATCTACCATCAACAATCCAAATGATTTTTATATCAGCAGTTATGTGAAGGATCCGATCCTTGCACTGCTTGAAGGTGAAAATGTAAAGGAGAAAATTTTCAACTACGAACAGGACCTTTGGTCTTATTAAAATAATACGGGATTCTTATAAAAAAAGCGCTGTAGAAATACGGCGCTTTTTTTATTTAATATATGATGCATAAATTTCCTAGATAGAGTCTAATCCCGAAATGGGAAAACCAAATCAGCTGAAACCAAGCAAGGGCGCGAGTTTCAGCCGTGTAATAGTTTAAAGATATTTTCAGTTATTTTTAAAATACTACTTACGTGTTATTGTTTTATTCAACTGTTTTACTATTTTTACAACGGTTTTTCATAGGATATTGGATTTTAAAACGGGGCTGGATTTTTATCCTGGCCCCTTTTTCTTTTAATGAACACCTGCACTGTTTTCAGTTTCCCCCGGATCCCCTTCGTCTCTCGTATGTTCCTGCCCGTTATTAAAATGAGTTCTGATTAATCTTGCTTTCGCGTGGCCCACCGCACTCACCAATTCTGCTTTACTTAATTCCTTTATTTTTTTCACTGACCTGAATTGATTCAGAAGTTGATCCGCGGTATTTTTTCCTATTCCTTTTATTGATTCAAGTTCATTTTTAAATGTACCAATGCTTCTCTTTTTGCGGTGGAACGTAACACCAAAACGGTGCACCTCATCGCGAATCCTTCTGATAAGGTTAAGACTTTCACTATTGTAGGCAAGTTTCACCGATTCTTTGTCACTAGCGAAAAATAGTTCTTCTTCATTTTTAGCAAGACCGATCAATGTCATTTTTCCCTGGAGTTCCAGGTCACTGATCGCTTCCAGCGCAGCGCTGAGCTGCCCCTTACCTCCGTCGATGATTACCAGTTGCGGAAATGGTAATTCTTCTTCCTTCAGTCGCCTATAGCGCCTGTACACGGCCTCCTTCATCGTGGCGAAATCATTGATCCCGATCACGGTTTTTACATTAAAGTGTCTGTAGTCTGCTTTGCTCGGCAACCCATTCTTAAAACAGACCATCGCCGATACCGGGTAACTTCCCTGGAAGTTGGAGTTATCAAAACATTCGATGTGAATGGGAACTTCGGAAAGCTGGAGATCAGTTTGGAGTTGGTACAATACCAATTTGCGCTGCATATCATCCTTACCCTCGAGCTGTAATATTTTCTTCTTCCTTAACTCCTCACGGAAATAGTTGACATTCTTTTCTGAAAGATCAAGCAATTTTTTTTTGTCGCCGCCTTTGGGAATGGTGAGTACCACCCCCGGTTCGGCATATTCTATTAATGTGGGAACGATGATCTCGGTGGAAAGACTGTTGAACGTGGTCCGGATTTGCGCTATAGCAAATGAGAGTATTTCTTCGTTGGTTTCGTCGAGGTGGGTTTCTAATTGTGAGGTATGGGTCTGCACGATGGTTCCATTCTGAACGGTGAGATAATTTACATAAGCAATATCCCCTTCACGCAGTATAGAAAATACATCTGCATTATTCACGTGACGGCTCACAATCACAGAACTCGCCTGGTATTTTTCGAGGTGCTCTATTTTCTTGCGCGTGATCTCCGCCTTTTCAAAATCAAGGTCAACAGCATCCTGCTTCATCTCCGCTTTGAAATGCTGAATTACGGGATTAAGATTTCCCTTCATGATATTTTTTACCTGAGCAAGACTTTGCGAATATTCTTCCAAGGATTGCTTCCCTTCGCACGGGCCCTTGCAATTTCCAAGATGATATTCGAGGCACACCTTAAATTTCCCTTTCCTGATATTATTTTCGGTAAGGTTAAGTTTACAGGTTCGCAACTGAATGGTCGCTTTAATAAAATCCAGCAGTTCACGCACCTTGTTTACCGATGTAAAAGGGCCGAGGTACTCAGATCCATCATTAATCTTTCTCCTTGTAAGAAATATTCTGGGAAAGGGTTCATTTTTAAAAACGATAAAAGGATAAGATTTATCATCTTTCAGATCAATATTAAATCGCGGCTGAAATTGTTTTATTAATGAATTCTCCAGCAGGAAGGCATCCGTTTCAGAATTCACGATGGTAAATTCTATGTGATGAATACGCTGTACAAGTTCGTGCGTTTTGTAGGTGGTAAATGTTTTTGTGAAATAGGAGCTTACGCGCTTGCGCAGATTTTTTGCTTTTCCAACATACAAAAGCTCGTTTGTGTTGTCGAAATATTTATATACCCCAGGGTCAGCAGGGATAGTGTTTGATATTTCCTGAAATTGTTTCTGAATCATTGCTTATTCCCGGTTATCCCACACGACTTTTATCACTTCTGTGACGGGCGGCTTCGCCGGTTGAGATTTTTGTATGATGATCTGAAAATTCCTTTGCGTTTTCCAGAATAATCTTTTGATGATGCTTGTGTCGCCAGAAGTTGATACTTTTTCAAGATAAATACTTTTTACCTTGTCGTAGGTATCCGTTTTTGCAGAGATAACATCCACTCGTTTTAATTCCAGCACATTCTTAATGTTGCTGTAGAAGAAGGTTCCGGAATTGGTATTGTTATCGTAAAAGGAAGTTTCCTTAAAATTTTTCGTAAATATGGAATCATTCAGTTCATAGGGAATGAATTCTGCCGCCAGACTCCGGAATTCGGGAAGTTTTATATAACCTGAATCGGTATGTTTACCGATGGTGGTATATTTCAATATGGCCACGGGTAGCGAATCCACGTATGCAATTTCAGCCTTAAGAAAATCAAGTACGGGGAAGTACGCCTGTTTTGCGGCTGTATCGGTGTTGCTTTCTTTTTTAACCGGTTCTGCGGGTTGTTTCTTTTCGCCACAGGCAAATAAGAACAATCCTGCGATCAGCACAACATATTTCATGGTGCAAATTTAGCCAATAAACTCACCCAAAATAAAAAGCCGCTGTTAATAACAGTGGCTTCCCAAATGCAATTCGAGAGAGTAAATTAGCGGATAGTTTTGGTTATTCCGACCTTAATACCATATTCAGTAAGGTATTCCTTGATCGGGTATGCTTTATTATAGCTGGATAATAACTGGTAGCGGAATTGCGGGCCGATCTGCCACTTAACGTCACCACGGTTGTAAGAAATAAATGCTTCTGCGCCGGCGTTTATGTTCCATCTCCTGACCAGTGAAGGCGCAGTAGTATAATTCTGATAGTCTGTAGTGATAAGGTAAGTATTGCGGTTAAGTAAATAAGTAGGCTGAATAGTACCCGCTACATTCAATTGTATCCGGTCGTTGCCGAGAACCTTCAGTTCCAATCCTATTGGCAGCGAGAACTGGTAATATTGATTTTTCAGGTTCTCCACTGAGGAGCCACCGAAATTACTGATATCGGTGTAACTGATAAGTGAATTATTATCTACACCGGTTGAACTGTTTAGCGCAATTGTTGCCAGTTGTGTAAGTCCTTTGAATGCCTGAATGTCATACTTCGAGTAATTAAACTGGATGCCTCCTTTAAGGGTAAGTCTTTTTGAAAGGGGGATCATAGCGTGCGATCCGAGTTCAAAACCAAGAGCCGGTTTGTGGTTAACAGCATTGTTTACATCGCCCTGGCTCTGTATTGCAAGAGGAACGTTGGTGGCAACGATGCCATTTTTATAGTTGTTGCCAGAAAGCTTACGGTAGTTCACTGTTGGAGAAAAAGCAAGTTGCCAGCTGATGTGTTTTAAGCGAGGGGCGGTAAGCAGGTTGAGTGCGGCGTGATCCTGTAGCCAGTTTATTCGGCTGGCGTCTTCAGCAATTGTAGGAGTCGCCTGATTAAATATCTTTTTACCCTCAACCGGTCCGTTATATGATTCGGCAGGCAACTGAAAGTTTAAATTCTCGGGCCAGGTCAATTCGATATTATAGCGTTCATTGTTTTTCAGTGGCTTGAGACCTGCGATAAGCAGGGTGCCATGCGAAAGCGCATTGTCTTTTATTCCTTCATCACCTAATGACTGGAATGGGATGTCTATAGCAGCGGTGAGCGAACCACTGTCCTCAATAGTGATGTTAGACAGTGAAGGGTTAACGGTTTCTGTTGCGGTAGTATTTTTTGCAAAGTCGGAACTGAAAGGAATTATTTGTGCGGTAGTTACCTCGGGTGTTGGTTTATCAGCGACCTGAATATGTGCAACGGAAAGCTGTGAAGCGGGGGATAAAATTTCTGTAATTGCAACGTAACTGATTCCTGATAATAAAATAACGAAACCCGACCAATACCATTTTCTGCGTGATCTTAATGAGCGGTCTATACCTTTCCAAACTTTATCGGAAGGGTACATTTTGTATTGATCAGCCTTTTCTTTAATCAGCTCTTCAAATTCATTATGGTAAAATTCTCGCTCCATTGACGTTAGTGTTTGTACGGTTAATTTTCATAAGATTGGATAATCTATATTCTAAAAAAAATTCACTGTCCCGTAGCTGTCATACCGTACCAATCGCCTTTTATGCGGTTCGCATTGATAATATTCTTCTTTATTAAAATATCTTCAAGCATTTGTTTTGCCCTTGTATACTGAGAGCGGCTGGTGCTTTCTTCCACGTCGAGCATTCCTGCAATTTCCTTATGCGAATAACCTTCAATTGCGTAAAGGTTAAGCACTGTTCTGTAACCCAGCGGAAGCAATCGGATACATTCCACCACCTGCTTAGCCTGCACGATGGAAGG
>JBDTMM010000078.1:0-8558 GCA_039934275.1 Flavitalea sp.
ATATCGTGCTGCCTGCTGCACCAGCTCCCTCGACACATTAGTATTCACCCCGAACATGATATTATTTGCAATAGTATCACTGAACAGGAAAATATCCTGTGGTACATAGCTGATTTCGTCCCTTAAAGATCCAAGGTCAAACTCCGATACATCCGTTCCATCGATCAACAGCTTTCCATGCGAACGGTCGTACATTCGAAGGAGCAATTGGGCGATGGTAGTTTTTCCGCTTCCTGTATGGCCAATTATAGCCACTTTTTCTCCGGGTTTTATTTCCAGACTAAAATCCTGCAGCGCATGAATACCGGTATTCGGATAGATAAAATCAACGTGGTCGAAAACAATATGTCCCTTGATATCATTCACCACCGGTTTAGAGATATTCCTGATTACCGGTAGTGTATGTAAAAATTCGTTGACCCTTTTCTGGGATGCTGCTGCACGCTGTATCATGCTGGCTGTCCACCCAATCGCGCTAACGGGGAAGGTGAGCATATTGATGTACATTACAAACTCCACGATGGTTCCAATGGTCATTCCGTTTGTTCCGCGAATGGCATAAAATCCACCTATCATTATAGTAAGCAATGTGCTTAGCCCGATCAATAAAGCCATCGAAGGAAAATAAACGGCTTCCAGTTTCGCAAGGCTGATCGCATTATTTTTATACGATTCGCTATTCTTATTAAAAAATCCCTGCATCGCTTTTTCCTGTACAAAAGATTTTATCACTCTTATTCCAGAATAAGATTCCTGCGCATTTGTGGTAAGGTCGGACAATAGCGCCTGAATGCGTTCACTTTTTTTATTAATGATGGTGTTTACCAGGTAAATGGTAATTGCAAGAATAGGTAATGGAGAAAGTACATAAAGTGTAAGCTCCCAGTCTTTCCTGATCATGTAAAACAAACAAAAAGAAATCCTGAACACCAGGTTCACCAAATACATCACTGCTGGACCCGTGTACATTCTCACTCTTCCTACATCTTCTGATATCCTGCTCATGAGGTCACCCGTGCTGTGTACTTTATAAAAATTAAGATCGAGTTTTAAATAATGCCTGAATACTTCATTCTTCTGATCGAATTCAATATGCCGGCTCATTACAATAATCGTTTGCCGCATCAGGAACATGAAAAATCCACTCAACAATGCAAACACCAAAATAGTAATGCTGAATGCAGCCACACGACCCGGAAAACCCAGGTCGTATTTATTCATCTGCCCGATAAAATAACTTACCAGCGGGTCGTAAAGCGCAGGTTTTGCATTAACGCGCACACCTAGTTGCTTTTGCAGTATATCGAAAATAAATCCCGTGATCTGCGGTGCGAGGATCGCAAAATAGTTAGAGAGAATTATGAATATAATTCCTGAAATAAATCTCACCCGGTACTTCCAGAAGTATTTGTTCAACGTTTTTAAATGCTTCATCAGTGTGCAAAGATAAATTAATGTAAACCGGAGTTTGGAGCAGAATTTTTACGCAAACGCATGGCTGCGGCCTCATCCATGAACCATTCTTCTTCCCCGCTTACGGGTTGAATGAGCTGTGCAGGAAATTCCCTTACATTTTTCACCCCTCGGATAATATTATACACCGCGTCTGCTTTTTCCAAACCATAAACAAGGAATAAAATATGGCTGGCTGTATTAATGAGTGGAGCGGTCATGGTAATTCGAAATGCTTTCAATTCATCGATATAAACCTCCTTAACACCTGCAGTTTTTTCATCAAGCACACCGGTATAGGGAAATAAAGAAGCAGTATGCGAATTATTACCAAGGCCCAATAAGACAATATCGAAATTTACTTCACCAAAACCAAAATGTGAATGGATCACTTCTTCATAACCCTCAGCAGCATCCTTTGGTTCAAAACTAGTATCGATATAAAAAATATGATCTTCTTTTATGTGCAATGGTTCGAATAAAAATTCATTGGCCATTTTACCATTGTTGCCGGCATTGTGAAATGGAACATTTCTTTCATCACCAAAAAAGAAATTAATTTTGGTCCAGTCGATTTTATTTATATATCCATTTGATGCCAGTAATTTATAAAGTTCCTTAGGCGAACTTCCTCCGGATAAAACAATATTGCAAGCGGTTTTTATTTGAAGTATTTCACTGCATAATTCTACCATTCGGTCGGCAATACCACTGATGACTTCGGTCGGAGTTGGATAGATATGCGCCTTCATGAAATTATTTTTTTCCGTTCATCGGTAGGTCTATCCAGTGAAAACCATCAGCCGCAATAAGTGCCTCTGCGGCTTCGGGACCCCAGGAACCGGCCGCATAATTGGGAAAATTCAAGCTCTTTTTATTTGTCCACGAATATAATAAAGGCATCAGCAGGTCCCACGCCGCTTCCACCTGGTCGCCACGCATGAACAGGGTCTGATCACCCAGCATAATATCGAGCAATAGGGTTTCGTACGCTTCTGGAGTATAGCTGGTGTAGGAACTGTTGTAATCAAAAACCATATCAACGGGGTTCAATAACATATCCAGTCCCGGACGCTTTGCAAGCACCTGAAGCCGAATACTCATTTCGGGTTGTATGCTAATGATCAACCTGTTTTGCTGAAGGCTCTCCATGGTTTCGGGTGGAAATACAAAATGCGACAGTTCGCGAAACTGTATCGTAATTACAGATGCCGACTGCGCGAGTCTTTTTCCGGTGCGTACAAAAAACGGAACACCCTGCCAGCGCCAGTTGTCGATAAAGAATTTTATTGCGGCAAAGGTTTCTGTATTCGATTCTTTGTTCACCCCTTTTTCTTCTGTATAAGCGGGAACTTCTACACCCTTCATCCATCCCTTCGTGTACTGTCCGCGAACGGACCGGTTACGAAGATCAGCACTGTTGAATCTGCGCATCGCGTGCAATACGTCGGTTTTTTTTGTGCGCACTTCTTCCGCATTAAAACTTACCGGAGGCTCCATTGCAACGAGACATAACAATTGAAGAATGTGATTTTGTATCATATCGCGAAGTGCACCTGAGCCTTCGTAATATTCTCCCCTGCCCTCCACTCCTATTTGTTCCGTTACGGAAATTTGTACATGTTCTATGTAGTTCCTGTTCCATATCGGTTCCAGTATTGCATTTGCAAAACGGAAGGCCATGATATTCTGCACCGTTTCCTTCCCGAGATAGTGATCGATGCGATAGATCTGGTCTTCGCTAAATATTCCTGTCAATAATTTATTTAATGACTTCGCCGAATCAAGGTCGTAGCCAAAAGGTTTTTCAATAACGATGCGCGTATGTTCTTTTAATGCGCCTGTACTGATGGTTGCAATATTTTCTGCGATCACTGTAAATAGTGTTGGAGCCACTGCGAGGTAATGAATGATGCAGATATGCTGTTTCCATTCCTTTTGGTAATCTTCTATTTTGTTTTTAAAAGGAATATAACTCGCTGGGTTTTTAAAGTCGGCAGATAAATAAAAAAGATGTGCGGCAAATGCGGCCCATTTTTCTGCATCTACTTTTCCGGATCTCGAGAAAGAATTTACTCCTTCGAGCAACCGGTTGCGAAAATCTTCATCACTAAGAGGCGTTCTTCCTGCTCCTATTACCACAAATTGTTGTGGCATATGATTGTCCGCAAATAAATTATAAAGGGCGGGAGCAAGTTTACGTGAACATAAATCACCGGTGGCGCCATAAATAATAAAAACAATTGCCTGTGATTTGATACTTTTTGTTACAGAAACCATATTAGACTCAGTCATTTTCAAGTGTCTTAACTTTCAGCAATCTCCGGAGATATTTGCCTTCGTTCCTAAATTTTGCTTTTAAAAATGATTCTACAATTTCAATGGCCAGCGATGAACCGGTTATGCGGGCACCAAGACAAAGCGTATTCATGTCATCGTCCTCAACACCCTGGTGGGCGGAAAAATGATCGGTGATCAGTGAGGCGCGCACATTCTGTATTTTATTTGCTGTGATGCAGGCACCCACACCGCTGCCGCAAATGGCAATACCTCTTTCAACTTTTTTATCACGAACTGCATTGGCAAGGGGAATAACAAAATCAGGATAGTCATCCAGTTCATCCAGTTCATGTGCACCAAAGTCCACCACTTCGTGTCCGGCACCTGTGAGGTACGACTGGATAATTTGTTTCAATGCGTAGCCTCCATGATCCGTAGCGATTCCAACTTTCATACACCATTTTTAAAACGCAAGATCGAAGTTGAGGGTTTTATTTCTAAATTGGCAGATAAAAAAATGATAAAGCTTATGGAAAAAGAACTTAAAGTGATCAGCATAATTAATATAAAGGCGCCGGTTTCAAAGGTTTGGGATGCATTGGTGAACCCCGAAAAAACAAAACAGTATATGTTTGGTTGCGAAACGGTTTCGGACTGGAAACCAGGCAGCGAACTCCTTTGGAGAGGAATCTATGAAGGAAAGCAGGTGGATTTTGTAAAAGGAACAGTATTAGAAATTCACCCTCCCACAAAATTGGTGTATACCACTTTCGATCCAAATTCCACTATTGAAGACAAACCCGTAAATTACCTTACGGTGACATACGAACTGAAACAGGCGAGCGATGAAACATTGTTTACCGTAACACAGGGCGATTTTTCGAAGGTTGCCGAAGGAGAAAAAAGATATCGGGACGCGTTTAACAATGGTGAGGGCTGGAACCCCATACTTGTGGAAATAAAAAAACTGGTTGAAAAAGAATAACAAACAAAAATACCCTTTCACTCATGGAAGGGTATTTGCAAAACGAACAACTATATAGCTGTTCTGACTGGCTGTATGAGATATGCTGTTTAACGATAAGGATTCCAGAAACACAGACGGCTCATTATCAGTCTATGAATTTTAATATGCGTTGATAGAGCGTTTGTTTTATATGCAGTTTCTGCACGGTTTCGTGGTTCATCAAATAACAAAACAAGAATATCCCGGTTGACCGGGACATTCTTGCAAATGGAAAAAGAGAGAAAAAGAGAAAACTGATTTCAATTATTTCTTACAAAATGCCTGTACATAATTCATTCCGTTACCATCGGTGATCTTTACGTAATAAGATCCTGTGCGAAGAGCGGTTACATCAATGTTTCCTGCATTAATCCCTGCAGAAAGTTGCTGAACCTTTGTGGTAACAATTGAACCTGAAAGACTGTACACTTGTACCTTGATGGTGCTTTTTGCTATTGTGCTAAGTTTGAAACTTAAAGTTGATGTTGCAGGGTTCGGGTAAACCTGCACTGAAGCGGAGACAGAATTAACAAGGTTGATAATTTTTGAGTAAGTGCTTCCAGCAAGATTTATAATTTTAAGCCTGTAATTATTTGAACCGCTCGACATATTGTTATCTGTAAAAGAATAATTCGTTCCCGCTACACTCACCACTCCTATCGAATCAAACGAACCCTGTGCAGCTGATCTTTCTATTATAAAATATTTTCCGTCGTTATCGTCATTTGAAGCTGTCCAGTTTAAGACTGCTTTGTTGTTTTTAACCTGGCCATTAAAACCGGTCAATCTAACTGGAAGAGTACTTGACAATGCACTAACCGTTAACGTGATGTCATCTATCAGTGTACCATATGTTCCTGTTGTTAAATAATTTGAAAATTTAATATTCACCCTGGTATCTATGGTGTTTCCGGGAACAGTGAACGAAAAATTTTCAGTGGTGTAAGCCCATGAAGTATTTGTATAAGTTTTATTTACATTGATATAATCAATTCCTGATTGCACACCAATTATTTCAACATTCACACCTACTGTTGCCGGAGTTCCACTTTGTCTCCTTGAAGCCTTGTAACTGAAATTATAAGTTGCATCGGCGCTTACTGATATCTCCTGGTTAAAGCAACGCTCGATATCTATTTCTGTAACTGGATTTGAACCGCTTCCACCATATACTGATTCAGGGTTTATTTCTATTGAACATCCGGTGCTCCATCCTGCAGTTCCATTTGACCATCCACCGTTAACCACCAAGTTCTGCGCGGTAACGTCCTGTGAAAATATCGATGCTCCTGCGAGAAGCAGCGCGGCGAACATTTTTGTAAGAGATACTTGCGTTTTCATATTGACTTGTTGTGACACTATGATTTCATAAATAGAGCCAATATATATACAATTGATTTCTAGGATATTCTGTGAGAGAGGTAATTGTATATGTTCCAAAAACGGGAGTGCTTTCCAAATAAGCGATGCAGGCTAATCAGAGGACTGGTCGACAAGGTATAATATAGACTCATAATTCTGATTAACCGCTTCGCTCATGGCCATTTCGCAGGTTTTGGTGGAAGAATAATAGCCCCTGAAGGTTTGGGAAAGAACTTCCTTTGCCTCAGGGGATGTGGCTGCCCTGGTCAGTTCGGGAAAGAGAAAGCCTCTGTCACCGGCCATTCCGCAGCAACCGCTATTAAGGGGAACGACTACTTCATCGGCAAAAAACCGGGCAACACGCAGAAACGTGTCTTCAGTTCCCAGCTTTTGCAGGGAACAAACCGGATGAAGGGCGATCCTATCCTTCTTCCTTATATTATTAAGGTGGGGAATGACGTGGTCATGCAGGTAATTAATGCTGTCAATTATCCTGATTTGGTCGTATTTCTTTTGACACTCACTGGAAAGTGACGGACGCAAATGATGAAGCGTATAAGTACAGGAGCTTACATCCATTACTACGGGATATTTTCCATGCGATGAGGTGTCCCAAAGTTCATTGATAATTTTATTCGCAGTAAACTGGTAGGCCGTATTAAATCCCTTTGAAGAAAAAATCTGGCCGCAACAGCTTCCTGCAAAATGTTTTGGCACAATGACATTGATTCCTGCTTTTGCCGATACGCTTAAAAAAGTTTCTAATATGCTCTTCTTGCCGATGACTGAAGAACCAAGCACTCGAGAAATGCAACTTGCGAAATAAACAATTGACTCAGCATTAGTATTGATTTCAGATTCAGCAGATTTTTTTAATATTGATAATTCAGGTGGAGCCGCTATCTGGTTCGACCAAAGCGGAAAGGATGGAATTATTTTTTTGAACCTTTTTGTCATTACCAGCATGCTGTTTTTCCCCATTATACTATTAATACCTGTACCCGCCCTTAAAGCGAGCCGCACAAGTATTTGTACTAACAAAAAATGATTTGCAGCAAAGTTTGCAAGGCTATTAGAAAACTGTGAATGATTTTCCCTTCGCAATCTTTTTACAAGGTCACCAGTATTAATATCTACGGGACAAGCTCCCGCACACAAACCATCTACAGCACAGGTATCAAGGCCATCGTATTGGTATTGCTGAAGAAGGGTTTTATAATCGGTACGTTGACCATTGTTTTGCATTCTTACCAATTCACGACGTGCAATAATTCTTCTACGAGGGGTCATGGTCAAATCCCTGCTCGGACATTTGTGTTCGCAGTATCCGCACTCAATACACTTATCCACTTCCTCCTCCACTGCGGGAAGGTCTTTAAGATCATGGATGTGTGCCTTAGCATCATCGTTAATAATAACTCCAGGATTGAGCAGGTTCATTGGATCTGCAGCCGCCTTTATTCTTTTCATGATACGATATGCATCAGTGCCCCATTCAGTTTCAACAAATGGCGCCATGTTTCTTCCTGTGCCATGTTCTGCCTTCAGCGATCCATTGTATTTATTCACTACCAGCGTAACTACTTCGCGGATGAATCGGTCGTACCGGTCAATTTCTGCATCCGTATCTAATGATTGAGTGATCACAAAATGAATATTTCCATCTTTCGCATGTCCAAATACAATCGCGTTGTGATATAAATATTTTTTAAATAGTTTTTGAAGATCCAGAATGGCGTCTCCCAAAAGCGCAATAGGAAAAGTAATGTCTTCTAATATTACAGTTGTGCCACTTGCACGTACTGCTCCTACTGCGGGGAATAATCCCTTTCGGATCTTCCAGTAAAATTCTCTTTTTTCATAATCCACCGTAAACTCAGGTGGATTCAAAACCGGAAAAGCAATCAGCTCTTTTAAAAATGAATTGGTTCGTAATTCTAAATCCTGTGTTGAATTTTCCTGGAATTCTATGAGAAGTGCTGCTGCATTTTCGGGTAATGTGCTGATGAATGAATCGATACCGGTGATCTTTTCAATTGATCTTAACGATGCGCGGTCCATCAGCTCCACCATTTCCGCACCTGCATTAACTAATGGAACAATGGTTTTGCAGGCAGAATAAATATCCGGGAAATATAAAAGGGCCGTAGACTTATAAGGTTTGTCCGGAATGGTTCGCATAACCGCCTCCGAAATAAAAGCGAGTGTTCCTTCGCCGCCCACTAACAAATGTGCAAAAATATCGAGTGGATGTTCGTGATCCAAAAATGCATTTAGGGAATATCCTACCGTATTTTTTGTTTGATACTTATCGCGGATTTTTTTATACAAAACCTGGTTTGAAATAATTTCATCCCTGATACAATTCAATTCAGTAAAAAGAGCAGTGCAATGAAGTTCGAATAATTCATAATCCAGGAGATTTTCAGTAGAAAACATTTTTCCATCAGGAAGTATA
>JBDTMM010000079.1:0-8554 GCA_039934275.1 Flavitalea sp.
GGTTGTATGTCGATAGGGCAGGATGAAAATTCCGGAATTTCCATTTTACACGAGGCCCTGGATAAAGGAATTAATTTTTTTGATACTGCGGATCTGTATAATAATGGTTTGAATGAAACCATTGTGGGCAAAGCGTTCAGAGGCAATCGCGACAAGGTAGTACTCGCTACCAAAGTGGGTAACCAATTGCGGGCCGATGGCAGCGGCTGGGATTGGAACCCAGCCAAAAAATACATTCTTTCTTCGGTTGAAAAAAGTCTTCAGAGGCTTCAAACAGAATACATCGACCTATATCAATTACACGGAGGAATGATCAATGATCCCATCGACGAAACGATAGAAGCATTTGAAATACTCAAACAACAAGGTAAGATCCGGTATTATGGAATTTCGTCCATCAGGCCCAATGTTATCAGGCAATATGTAAAAATGTCATCGATAGTAAGTGTGATGATGCAATATAGCCTGCTCGACAGAAGGCCGGAAGAGACCTGTCTTCAACTGCTGCAGCAAAATAACATCGGCGTGCTCAGCCGTGGCGTGGTTGCCCAGGGATTACTGATAGAAAAACCCGCAATAGCATACCTCGATCATTCCGCAGAAGAAGTAAAACGGGCCTCGGATGCAGTAGCAAAAATTTCAGGACCACAAAGAACAAAAGCGCAGACCGCCTTAAGATTTGTGCTGAATAACCTCGCTATTACAAGCGCTGTAGCCGGGATCAGGACCATGGAACAACTAAAAGACACGGTAGAAACCACCGCAACACCGCCACTAACACGGGAAGAGCTGGCATTCCTGCAAAAACAGGCAGACCCAAAAACATATAAGGACCACAGATAATATTTTTCTGCCTGATAGGGGTTTGTGACACGTGGGTTGTCTTGTTTAAAAGCGGCCCATTGGCGGAAGTAACGATCGATAAGGCAATATTTCAAAATTACCGGATGGAGTTTAAGGACGCCAAGGCTGAGACAATTATTTCCACGCAGGAACATGCGTTTGGGCATCTGTTTACCACCCATTTTAAAAAATTGCATGCGTATGCATTTACTATTGTAAAAGAAGAGATGACTGCGGAAGAAATGGTGCAGAACGTGTTTTACAAAATTTGGGAAAAACAGGGCCGCGTTGACATTCAAACTTCAGTAACCGCTTATTTATACCGGTCCGTGTATCATGAGAGCCTGAATTATCTGAAGCACCAAAAGGTGCGCAGTGCATACCAGTCGCACGTGATAAGAACTTCGAAAACCGAAACCGATAATGCGGCCTCAAAATTAAATGTGTCGGAGCTGCAGAAAAAAATAGACCTCGCACTTAGCGAACTGCCGGAACAATGCCGTACCATTTTCCAGATGAGCCGGTTTGAAGAATTAAAATACCAGGAAATAGCCGACAAACTTGGACTTTCTATAAAAACAATAGAAAACCAAATGGGAAAGGCGCTAAAAATATTAAGAATAAAACTAAAAGATTACCTGCCAATACTCATTGCCTTACTTTATGATACCCTAAACCCACACAACCTTTGTTAACCCCTCTAAACCATATGACCGACGACCTCCTCGTAAGTTACCTGCTCCAGGAAGCAGATGACCATAAGCGGAGAATAGTGGAAGAATGGATAACCGCAGATAAGGAAAATCTGCGCTATTTCGAAAACTTCCAGCTAATCTGGAACACCAGCAAAGAAATAGAAATACCACATTTGGCAAATGCCGCTGATGCCTGGCAAAGATTTAAACAGAGAACCAAAAAATCCGCATCCGAAAAAGCGGTGGTAAAAAATATCAGCAGCTATGCCTCGCTTTTACGCATAGCCGCCGCTGTTATAGTATGCTTTGGAATTGCCACTTTACTTTATTTTATGAAGTCTGAATTTTCAACAAAGTCCGTAACATTCGCTTCTGTGGAGGCTCCAAAAGCAGACACGCTACCCGATGGTTCGATGGTTACATTAAATAAACATTCTCAAATAAGGTATGCATCCAATTTTACGCTTAACAGGAAATTAAAATTAAAAGGCGAAGCATTTTTTAATGTAGCTCATGATAAGGTGCATCCCTTTACAATAGATGTAAATGACATGAAGGTAACCGTGGTAGGTACATCGTTCAATATAAAAACAATAAATGGAAATACGGAAGTGATTGTTGAAACCGGGGTTGTTAAGGTTGAAAAAAATGGAAGGTTCATTACGTTAACCCGCGGTGAAAAATTAACCGTCGTGGCAAAAAGCGATTCACTTTCAAAAACCATCACACCAGATCATTTGTATAATTATTACCGTTCCCACGAATTTGTTTGCGACAACACGCCATTGTGGAAACTGGTAGAAGTATTGAATGAAGCCTATGAAAGCAACATTGTAATAGAAAATAAATCGATCGGAAACCTGCCGCTTACCACCACATTTTATGACGAACCGCTCGAAAAAATACTTTCCGTGATCAGTGAAACATTCAACATTTCTGTTGAGCGGTCAGGCAACACCATCGTTCTTAAATAATCATTCTACTAATAATAAAAAAAAGAAACGTAACCGACAGTATTAATTTATGAAAAAGCAAAAAGGCTTTTTAAGGGCCATCTACATTTTAACTATTTTATTTATTGGCGCGAACACGCAGGCTCAGGGCATTTTAGAAAGGAACATGTCGCTTGAGGTAACGCTGCAACGCCTCGACCAGGTGCTTGAAATCATGAGCAACAAGGGAGATTTTTATTTTTCTTACAATAGCAACATTTTAAAAAAAGACAGTCTTGTTTCTGCAGCTATCACCAATAAACCAGTTAAGGAAATTCTCGGTTCCATTATTGGAAATGGGTTTGAATTCAGGGAAAGCGGCAATTATATTATCTTAAGAAAGACGCCGATAAAAATCCGCATGGTCACTTCATCCGCCGTGAGTGAAGATAAATTTTATTACATCAGCGGTTACGTAGTAGACGACCAGACTGGTGAAAGAATAAGTGACGCGAGTATTTATGAAAAGGACCGGTTAGTTATTTCAAACAGCGATGCAAAAGGATATTTTAAAATTAAACTAAAAAGTAAATATAAAACTGCAGCGATATCAGTTAGCAAAGAGTATTATGAAGATACTACCGTAACCATCGAACCACGATTCAATCAGTCCGTAACTATTACACTTGTTCCATTGGATATTAATGAGCATTCAGTTACCATCGGCCCATCGTATAGTGCGCCCGAAACCATTCAACTCGAAATGCCGATTAACGGAACTAAACACTGGTTGTACACTTATGTAAAAAGAGATTCTGTAATAGTGGAAAAAACTGCGATCGGCAAGTGGCTCGTTTCCTCCAGGGCGAAATTGCAAAGCCTAAACCTGCGGAAGTTTTTTGTGGCAAGGCCTTACCAAATTTCTGTGGTGCCGGGCCTTAGCACCAACGGAAAATTAAACAGCCAGGTGATCAATAATTTTTCCTTCAATTTGTTTGGAGGGTATTCCGGTGGAACCGATGGCTTTGAACTGGGCGGAGTATTTAATATCGATAGAAAATCTGTAAGAGCTGCGCAGATCGGAGGTTTATTTAATGTGGTAGGAGAAAAGGTAGAAGGGTTACAAATAGCCGGACTTAGCAATACCGTACTCGGTAATGTCAAGGGGTTACAAATTGGTGGGTTAACAAATTTCACAAAAGGATCAACCGATGGAATGCAGATCGCTGGTATCGCAAACATCAGTACAAAGTCTGTGAAGGGTTTGCAGATCGGTGGCATACTTAATTATACGCGCCGTTTGAAAGGTGTGCAAATAGGATTGATAAATATTTCAGATACCTCCGATGGAATCGCCATCGGGTTAATTAATATCGTTTTGAAGGGCTATCATAAATTATCGTTTTCTACAAACGAGGTCATGAATATGAATGCATCTTTCAAAACCGGTAATTCCAGTTTGTACAGCATATTTCTTGGAGGATTTAATGCAGGAAAAGGCGAAAAGGTTTGGAGTTTCGGTTATGGATTGGGCACTGAAATTAAAATGGGACGAAGGGTTTCTATTAATCCGGAAATTACTTCGCAGCATTTATATCTTGGTTCATGGGATTATTATAATATTCAAAATAAACTGGCGGCGCTTTTCAATTTCAAAATATCTAAAATGTTATCCGTTTATGCCGGCCCATCGTATTCGGTATATGTATCCAACCAGGATGTTCATATTACAGGTTATAAGGAAAATATTATTCCTTCGGGATATGGTGCTCATAAGTTTAGCGATAAAGTAACGGGATGGTTTGGCTGGACCGCAGGAATAAATATTTTTTATAAGAAGCCGGTTAAGCGCACTTGCATAAATTCGCTGTAATGACCGATGAATATTATATGCAGATGGCCCTTAAGGAAGCGAAAAAAGCTTTCGATGCAATGGAAGTTCCGGTAGGGGCCATCATTGTGCAGCAGGAAAAGATCCTTTCGCGGGGCTCAAACCAGGTGGAAACGTTAAACGATCCCACTGCGCATGCGGAAATAATCGCACTCACATCGGCCTTTAATTTTCTTGGCAGCAAATACCTTCCCGAAGCAACGATCTATATTACGGTGGAACCCTGTTTGATGTGCGCCGGTGCTTTATACTGGAGCAAGATCGGCAGAGTGGTGTATGGCGCATCCGATGATAAAAACGGCTATCGCAAATTTTGTTCCTGTCCTCCATCCGCCGATGGCACCGCCCATGTACCCTGGCCATTTCATCCGCGAACAGAACTCGCAAAAGGCATTATGGCAACCGAATGCGCCAACCTGATGAAAGAATTTTTCAGGGCAAGAAGGTAAAGTTTTACAAAGGCATGATATTTCCATAACATTAATTAATGCGGGTGGGAATGTTTATTCGTAAATTTACCCCTCATTAATAAAAATTTATCAACTATGGCATTCACACTACCTGCTCTACCGTATGCACACGATGCGCTGGAGCCTCATATCGATACAACAACCATGCAGATCCATCACGGCAAACATCACCAGGCCTACGTGGATAATTTGAATAAAGCAATTGCAGGTACTCCAAATGATAATAAATCACTGGAAGAACTTGTAGCCGCTGCAGGAAGCATTAGCCCTGCCGTTCGTAATAACGGCGGTGGTCACTGGAACCACAGTTTTTTCTGGCAGATACTTGCGCCAAACGCGGGCGGAACCCCATCAGGAAAAATCGGTGATGCAATCCATTCTACGTTCGGTTCATTCGATGCATTTAAAGAAAAATTCAACAATGCCGGTCTTACACGCTTCGGTTCCGGATGGGCCTGGCTAATTTCAAAAGATGGCAAGCTCGAAATTACTTCTACCCCTAACCAGGATAATCCCCTGATGGATGTTGCAGAAGTAAAGGGAACACCATTGTTAGGGCTTGATGTTTGGGAACATGCATATTACCTGAAATACCAGAACCGCAGGGCCGAATACCTTGGCATTTTCTGGAACATCGTGAACTGGAACAAAGTGAATGAACTGTTCGCGAAATTGTAGTTTCATTCTTCAATTTATAAAAGGCGAAAGATGACAGGCATAAAAAAAATGGTCCCGGCACTAGTTTCTCTTTGCGTCCTCGCAGGATGTACTTCCGGTGGTGGAAAAAAAGTGCTTGTGATGGCCAGTGGAAAGGTTGCTGTTAATGGAAATACCATTACCCTGAAACCGGGATCCTCACATAATGAAGTAACTGTTGAACCAAATGGTGGCAAAGTGACTGTTATTACCGGAACGGCTTCAAAAGATTACGAGGTAAAAGAATCGGGGTTGTATATCCTGAATATCAAAACCGATACTATTGTTGGCAGTTATCTTCAAACAGGCACCAATCCCACTCCGCGGGCCATAACCGAAGAAGAAGTTAATAAACGCACAGATAGTTTAAGACAGCTGATGTCAGGGACTAATGTAAATGCACAATCGAAGAATTATAATATTCCTCCTTCATCCATTGGTTTTGTAACAAAAAATACTGACGCGCAAATTATCGGCCCGTATTTAAATGTGCCTGCATCTTTCGATCCTTCGCAGAAACACGAGATATATAAATTCTATACTAATAAAGAAATTGCCGAGCTGTTGGAAAAACTCGATAAAATGCATTCCAAAATCAAACTGGCTAATTAAAGTTCCTCCATCCGCATCTGGGGAAAAAGCAAAACGTCCTGGATTGAAGGCTGGTTAGTCATTAGCATGCACAACCTGTCTATACCAAATCCTATTCCCGCAGTTGGTGGCATTCCGTATTCAAGTGCCCTAAGGAAGTCATTATCGATATACATCGCTTCTTCGTCTCCTCTTTCCTGCAATTTCAACTGGTCGGCAAAGCGTTCGCGCTGGTCAATGGGATCATTCAGTTCCGAATAGGCGTTAGCCATTTCTTTTCCATTGATCATTAGTTCGAATCTTTCTACCAAACCCGGTTTGGATCGGTGCTTTTTTGTAAGCGGGCTCATTTCAATGGGATAGTCCGTAATAAAAGTGGGTTGAATAAAATGCTGCTCGCACTTTGTACTGAAAATTTCATCTACTAATTTTCCAATTCCCATGGTGGCATCGGCATGAATAGAAAGGGAAGTGCACACTTTCCTCAACGCTTCTTCATCCATGCCGGTAATATCAATTCCCGTATGTTCCTTTATGGCGTCGTACATTGTAACGCGGCGGTATGGTGCTTTAAAATCAATTTCTTTTCCTTCGGCATTTACCAGTGTGGTTCCGTTTACGGCAATAGCAACCTGCTCGAGCATTTGCTCCGTTGTTTCCATCATCCACAAATAATCCTTGTATGCCACGTAAAATTCAAGCACGGTAAATTCAGGATTGTGCGTACGGTCCATTCCTTCATTACGAAAGTTTCTGCTAAATTCATACACCCAGTCAAATCCACCGACGATTAATCTTTTAAGAAATAATTCATTGGCAATTCTTAAATACAATGGAATATCAAGGGCATTGTGATGCGTAGTAAAAGGCCGGGCTATAGCGCCGCCGGGAATATTCTGCAATACAGGGGTATCTACTTCAAGGGCGCCCTTTTCATTTAAAAATTCTCTGATGGCATTTATCATTTTTGTGCGCCTGATAAAGGTTTCCTTTACTTCGGGATTGATGATCAGATCCGCATAACGCTGGCGGTATTTGAATTCCGGGTCAGTAACCGCATCGAAGGTTTCTCCTTCTTTTTCTTTTACAACGGGCAAGGGCTTGAGAGATTTGGAAAGGAAAACGAGTTCATTCACGTGCACGGAAGTTTCCCCGGTACGCGTGGTGAACACATAGCCTTTCACGCCGATAATATCACCCATATCGGTAAGGTGTTTCCACACCTTGTCGTATAAACTTTTATCCTCGCCCTTCGCAATGTCATCTCTCTTTATATATAATTGAATTTTTCCGGTGCTGTCCTGCAACACTGCAAAGGAAGCCTTGCCCATGTCGCGGATGCCCATTAGTCTGCCAGCAAGACAAACCTCTTTAAATTCATCAGCATTTGTTTCTGCCTTATAATTTTGTTTGATAAACCCTGCGGTACTATTCACCGGGTACAAAGCGGCGGGGTATGGGTCGATACCCATTTTTTGAAGATCTTTTAGTTTTTCCCTGCGGATGATCTCCTGTTCTGATAAGTTCATTTATAAAAATTGAGTGGCAAAAATACTTTATTAATAACTACAGGTTCTTTTTGAGTGCAAGGATGGAAAAATCGCTTTCTTCTTTTATAAATTCATTGGAGAGGATGCCCAGGCCATCCACTTCCATTTCTACCACATCTCCTTCCTGGAGCCATTGCTCCTGGTATGCGGGATTATTTAGTTTTCCGGTTCCGTTGAGCTCCAGGAAACATCCGGTGCCCACGGTACCGCTTCCGATAATGTCACCGGGAAAAATGTCTACACCGTAGGAAATCCTCTCGATCAGTTCCGCAAAGGTCCATTCCATGTCGCCCAGGTTTCCATCGCTCACCTGGGTTCCGTTCACCCTGCATTGCATACGCAGGTTCCAGTTTTTGCCGGTATGCCCTGCCTTAGGCGGTATTTCAAAGGCCTCCAGTTCTTCAAGGGTTACCAGCCATGGCCCCGTTGCGGTAGCGAAGTCTTTCCCCTTGGCGGGGCCCAGGTTCAGTAACATTTCTTCCATCTGAAGTCGTCGTGCGCTTACGTCGTTCATGATCATCAGTCCTGCTATATATTCATCTGCCTGCGCGGCCTTTATATTTCTTCCGGCTTTGTTGATCACGATCGCCACTTCCAGTTCAAAATCTAAATTTTCAAAATGGTCGGGCATGCATTCAATGGGGCCAGGTCCTTTAATGCCGTGGTGGTTGGTAAAATAGAAAATGGGATACTGGTCGAATTCGCGGATCATATCTGCCTTCCTGTTTCGCCTGGCCGACGCAACGTGCTGCCTGAAAGCATACCCGTCTCTGCACGATGAAGGAAAGGGCACCGGCGCCAGAAGATCCACTGAGTTTATGGATGGTCCTTTAGTTTTATCAATTTTATCCTCCTTCACCATCATCTCACCACCCAGTGCCATAGG
>JBDTMM010000080.1:0-8546 GCA_039934275.1 Flavitalea sp.
CAGGACTGCAACACAAAAAAGCCGCTACATAGTAGCGGCCCGGGTTCAGGGTGTTGTTAAAATAAATTGTTTAAGATTTTTGTATTCTTTGTCCGTTAACAGGTGCAAGTTTTCTGCCTTCACCTTTATGTTGCTTTCCTTTTTTATCTCCGGAGCAGAAGTAGCTTTTTTTACTTTAACCTTTCGTGACGTAAACCTCCTCAAAACAAAACACGATTCGGGATGGAAACGAATCGCCACATTGCTGGAAGAACCTAAAACACTCCTCGCCACATTAATGATCGCCAATAGTTTTGTGAACATTGCCGTGATCATTTTGCTGAACGTGCTTATCGACCAGTTTCATATCAACCCCGACCTCATCTGGTGGGAGAGAATTGTAGTACTCGGATTAAAAGTAGTGATCATCACTTCTGTACTGGTATTATTCGGTGAAATACTTCCTAAAGTAAGGGCAACGCATAACAATCTAAGATTTGCATACGAAGCCTCATACCTCGTTGAAATATTATACTATTTGTTCCGTAGGATAGCGGTGAAGCTGATGAATATGTCGGATACTATAGAAAGGTTTATGGGTGGAAAAGCATCAAGGGCCTATTCACAGCAACAACTGGAGGCGGCCATAAAATCAACGGTTCACGAGGAGGAAGAACAGCGAATACTCACCGGCATTTATAAGTTCGCAGACATCACCGTGAAGCAAATCATGCGCACCCGACTCGATGTAAGCGGCGTTGATTTTAACATCACCTTTCATGAACTCAAGAAACGCGTGGAGGACCTTCACTATTCAAGACTGCCCGTTTACCGTGGCAGCCTCGATGACATTGCGGGCATGATCCACACGAAGGACCTCATTTTATACCTCAACGAACCCGATAGCTTCAACTGGCAAACTCTCATGCGCGTGCCCTATTTTGTGCACGAACAGAAATACATCGAAGACCTGTTGAAAGAGTTCCAGACTAAGAGAATACATTTCGCAACGGTGGTCGATGAATTCGGTGGAACAAGCGGGATAGTAACACTTGAAGACATTCTTGAAGAAATCATTGGCGACATCAAAGATGAATTTGATGAAGAAGAATCGGGTAATAAAAAAATAGACGAGAACACCTATATTTTTGACGGCGGCACCATGATCAACGAAATGTGCAGTTACATGGATATCTCAGGAGATACATTCAGCACCATAAAAGGAGAAAGCGATTCACTCGCCGGCCTCGTGCTTGAAATAGCAGGGGAAATTCCTAAACTGAACGATTCTGTTGAAGTGGGCGACTTCCGGTTTACCATTCTCGAAGTGGAAAGAAACAGGATAAGAAAAGTGAAGGTTACCGTAAATGCTAATTAATACAATGACCAGGAGAAAAAATTACCACGCATTCCTCTTTCTGTTTATCACCTTATTTATTTTTTCCTGTTCGTGTAACAGCGATTATACCATCCGGCAGAAAGGATATTTTAAAATAGACCTTCCACAGCACCGGTACCAGGTATTCAATGATCCCGTATATCCTTATTCATTCGAGTACCCGGTGTATTCAAAAGTAGTAAGGGATACCAGCTTTTTTGATGACAAACCCGAAAACCCCTACTGGATAAATATTGATTTTCCTTCGCTTAATGGAAAAATATACATGAGTTATAAGATGGTTCATGCAAATGAATTCGACAAGCTGGTGGACGACGCATTTAAACTTACTTACAAGCACAGTACCAAGGCGACAGGCATAAAAGATTCCTTAATACGCACACCAAACGGTATCAGCGGAATCTTCTTTAAAGTTGGAGGCAATGCCGCTACCGCGAAACAGTTTTTTGTTTCCGACTCTACAAAACATTTCCTTAGGGGCGCATTGTATTTTGATGCTACGCCTAATGCTGATTCACTCGCACTCGTCAATGATTTTTTAGAGGTGGATATGAAGCATTTGATTAATACGCTTAAGTGGAAATAATTTGGGTTTCACGTTTGGTTCACATAGTTTTCACGCAAAGGCTCAAAGGGGAAACATTCTTTGCGCTTTTGCACTTTCTTTGCGGCTTTGCGTGAAACCTATGTCAGCCAAATCTTACAACCTCCGTGCGAGCGTGATCATCTTTTTAAACCTTTTGGTTTTTCCTTTTAAATTAAAAACCTCCGCACACAACAAATAAATTCCCTGAGGTAATGCTCTAGAATTATCATCAAGTCCATCCCATTTGTACTGCGCCGATGAACCGAGGTATTCGTTCTTCAATAAATAACGTACCCGCTTCCCTGCAAGATCGTAAATGGTAAGATTCGCCATGTAACCCGGCTCATCCATATTGAATTTTATTCTTGCATAGTCATCCTGCCCGTCGTTGTCTGGTGAAAACAATGCGGGCTCTATACTCATTTGTTTTTCCCCGGATACTGACAAAGAGGATTGTGTGTTTTTGTATCCCGGTGTTCCAAAGCCGGAAGATGATGATGCGGAAGTCCAGTTGTTTGAATCCTGCGTATCCATGTCAGTACTTATTCTTTCTAGAGCCACCCCCGACGGATCAGCAATGAGTGCAAACTGCCATTTGTCGCTATAATGAAGTTCGTCGATAATTATAGTAGTGTCCACTCCGGTGATCACCACCGAACCTTCATCATCGGGAAAAGTAGGCATGGAAGAGACCATGCAAATCACCGCATCATCACCCACCTCGAATTGTTGCCTCAGCCATTTTTCATTTCCGGTGATCACGGCATAATGACCAGAGCCCAACAATGTGGTTGTTCGGGTCAACAATTTCATTCCCGTAATGTCACCCGTAACATTTCTTTTTGCAATTTGAAGTTCTTTCAGATCGATCGTTTTATTACTCCTGTTGTACAATTCAATATAATCAAATCCCCCTTTTGGCGGGTTGAACAATATTTCATTGATCACCACATCGCGATTATCCACCGTTTGTGAAACAACTTCCGAACCTATCGACACCAAAAATATCAACCAGAACAATGGTAACCTCATGCTGCAAATCTCCTTTCAAAACGAGTCACCACAATGGCTAAATCACCCTGTTCCGCGAAGAAAAAAACATAAAAATTTGGTACAATTGTATTTGTCTGCTATTTTTGACGCCATCATGTTAATAAAGAAAAATACTAAGTGTGCTAAGATGTTCCGTAAGGAAGGCTAAAGTATATTTTGTATTTACTTAATATTCAGGCCTTCCTAAACGGGAGGCCTTTTTTTATTTATTCATTTTAAAATTCTCTTCAAGAGAACTAAGGAGGATCCATGAAAGTTGCAGTAGTTGGCGCCACAGGTCTTGTAGGCACCAAAATGTTACAGGTACTATCGGAAAGAAATTTTCCTGTTACAGAACTTATTCCCGTTGCTTCCCAAAGATCTGTGGGCAAAACGGTTGAATATAAAGGCAAACCCTATAAGGTAGTGGGTATGCAGGACGCGATTAATGCTAAACCAAGCGTGGCCATATTTTCTGCCGGTGGCGGAACCTCATTGGAATGGGCCCCAAAATTTGCAGAAGCAGGGATAACGGTCATCGATAACTCTTCAGCATGGCGCATGGATCCATCAAAGAAACTCGTGGTACCCGAAATCAATGCCGATGCGCTTACTGCATCTGATAAGATCATCGCAAATCCAAACTGCTCCACAATACAAATGGTAGTGGCGCTGAACCCCCTTCATTTAAAATATAAGATTAAAAGAATTGTGGTATCAACCTACCAGAGCGTTACCGGAACCGGTAAAAAGGCGGTTGACCAGTTAATGGGGGAAAGAAACCGCTCCTTTAAAAATGATGGCGCAGAATATCCGATGGCCTATAAATATCCAATTGACCTGAACGTGATTCCGCAAATCGATGTGTTCCTGGATAATGGTTACACAAAAGAAGAAATGAAAATGGTGAAGGAAACCAACAAGATCATGCGTGACGATTCCATAAAAGTAACCGCTACTACAGTACGCATCCCCGTTATGGGCGGACATAGCGAAAGTGTGAACGTTGAATTTGAAAACGATTTTACCCTTGAAGATATAAGGTCATTGCTTTCCAGCGCACCGGGAATAAAAGTGGTGGATGATCCGGCCGCGCAACAATACCCCATGCCCATGGACGCGCAAGACAAGGATGACGTTTTTGTAGGTAGATTAAGAAGAGATGAGAGCCAGCCGAAAACACTCAATCTCTGGATCGTCAGCGACAACTTACGCAAGGGTGCAGCAACCAATGCAGTGCAGATTGCAGAATACTGCCTGGCGCATGACCTGTTGAAATAAAATAAGGGTAAGGAAATTGGACCGGTGTTTTAACTAACTCCGGACCAGTTTTCGCCACTCTTGATACGGTACATCGTCATCTCACTGACGCCGTATTTTTCGGCGAGTTTTTTAATGGTCACTTTTCTTTTCGTATCATCAAGCATTTTCTTGATGCTTTTTACCTGTGTGGCATTCAGCTTTAATCCTTCATTGCGGGTAGCCTGCAGTTTTTTGTACGCGATTTTCGCAGGACTTTTCTGCTGGTGCCTGATCATATCCTCCAGAGTAGTCCAGCGCAAGTTCTTTACAGCATTATCCAGTTTATTGTGATTGGTGTGGATCACATATTTTGCTTTTGCCGAAGGCTTGGAAAGAAATAATCTTGCGAGCTCACGATGAACATACAACGTTCCATTATCACCGGGGCGGTGAAGGTTTAACGTTCTGTATCCTGTGGTAAGTGAACCTTGTAATAGTTTGCCATCGGTATGAATGTCATCAGTATAACTTACCATACGGCCGTGGGATGACAATGCATATTTTCTTCTAAGACTTTTCCATCCTGAAAATTGTAATGACTTCCAGGTTTCACCCGCTACTTTTTTAATCATGACCCTCTTTTAATTAAAGTTACAAAAAAACTGCTATTGTTTGCAGTGTATGTCAAGTATATACAAATTAGTGCTTTTCTTCCTTTTAGATACGTATCAGCGCCATAAAAGGTTTGCCGGAAGCTATTTTCACTTACCGATTAACGTTAGGAACTCCATTTCAGATATGATCCTGATGGTTTCAATCTTTTTTGCCTTTTCCAGTTTTGACCCGGCCTCCTCACCCGTTACCAGGTAATTGAGTTTACTGCTCACACTTCCCAAAAGTTTTCCTCCGTTCTGCTCCACCATTTCCTCTGCCTCGCTTCTTTTCAGCGTGGGTAAACTGCCGGTGAAAAGAAATGTTTTGCCGATCAGGTTGCCTTTTTCGCCGTGATGCTTCTTTTTATTCTCCAGCGACAATCCCAAAGATTCGAGTTCATCGAGCATTTTAAGGGTATCCCTGTTGTGAAAGAACTGGTGGATACTTCCGGCAACTTTGGGACCAACATCTTCCATTTCCACCAATTCTTCTATGGTAAATTTCTTAAAGTCCGCTACATGATGCACTGCATTGGCCAGCACCTTCGCAGTTGTTTCACCAACATACCTAATGCCCAGCGCAAATATTAAGCGGTTGAGCGGCTGCTCCTTCGACTTTTCAATAGCGAATGCGAGATTGCTAATGCTCTTTTCCCCAAATCCTTCCATTGCCCTGATCTTATCGTAAGGTAACCTGTATATACCAGGAACATCCCTGATAAAATCAAGTTCAAAAAATTTCTTTACCAGTGCATCACCAAAACCGCGTATATCCATGGCGTCCTTGCTCGCAAAATGTATGATCCTTTCCACTACCTGGGCAGGGCAACCGATATTCACACACCGCCAAACCGCCTCGCCTTCGGGCTTTTCAAGCGGATCGCCGCAAACAGGGCACTTTGTTGGAAAAATTATTGGTTTTTCTTTTCCGTTCCTTGATTCAGGAAATGATTTTACGATGTACGGAATTACATCACCGGCTCTTTCCACAAGAACGGTATCGCCAATTTTCAGGTCCTTTTCCCGGATCACTTCTTCGTTGAATAATGAAATGGAACCTACGGTTACCCCGCCGATAGGAACAGGTTCTATTTTCGCAACAGGAGTAATGGAGCCGGTTCGGCCAACCTGGAACTCAACGGCAATTAGTTTGCTTGTGGCCTGCCTTGCCTTAAATTTAAAGGCCATCGCCCATCTTGGATGATGTGTGGTCATGCCCAGTTTCTCCTGTAGTTCAATATCATTTACCTTAATCACCATTCCATCGATCTCGTAAGGAAGATTGTCGCGGTCGGCTTCAAATTTTTCCAAGTAAGCCATTACTTGTTCAATTCCCTTCACTACTTTTTTTTCTTTTTCCGGGCTGCGGAAACCGAGGTCCCACAACAATTTCAGGGTATCTGAGTGAGTGATTAATTCAGTGGGGTGTTTGCCTTTTGCGAGTTGGATATAACTCACGTGATACAAAAATGCTTCAAGGTTTCTCCTGCCTACTTCGCGTGGATCTTTAATGCGTAAGGAGCCGGCGGCTGCGTTACGTGGATTTGCGAGCGGAGCGATATTTTGTTCCGCGAGCCAGTAGTTATATTTTTTAAAATTCTTCTTGCTCATCAATACTTCACCACGAATTTCTATTTGAAGAATGCCATATTTTAAAAAGTTTGCAGACAATGGAACCGATCTTACCTGGCGGATATTCGCAGTGATCTCATCTCCCTCCACTCCGTCGCCGCGAGTAACACCTCGTTCAAGATGATCATTTTCATAAACCAGTGAAATGCTTGCCCCATCAAATTTTGGTTCAACGCAGTATTCTATATTCTCCAGCTTTGCCAGCTCACGCACTTTGCGGTCCCACGCAACAAGGTCTTCCTGATTATAAGAGTTTTCAAGCGAGAGCATCGGTACAAGGTGCGGCACCGTAAAAAATTCTTTTGTAAGGCCTTTTGCCACGCGTTGTGTGGGTGAATCCGGCGTTATCACCGCAGGATTTTCTTCTTCGAGCTTCTCCAGTTTTTTATACAGCTGGTCGTATTCAATATCTGCGAGCAGGGGGTCGTTTACCACATAATATCTATATTCATGAAAGCGAAGCACCTCACGCAGTTCATTTATTTGCGTGGTTTTTATCTGGTTAATGTCCTTCAGTAAAGCCCTTGTTCTATTTTCCAACTTACCCATTACATCTTTCTGGTACATAGCAGTAGTTTAACCGTTTGCAAATTACTCATTGTCGATTGCTGAATTTTAGGGTTTTTTATAAATTGGTCATTTCTTATATTTCTACTTATGGCTGATTTGAGCTTATCCTATGCTCATCCTAGGGTATGGCCGGGGTATGGCTGGGGTATGGCTGGGGTATCGACCCATACAAAGCCCGGACATACTCCAGGATGACCCTAAGATAGGAATACGAATAGCCTAAGCTTGTTATTGCTGATTGAATCTGACAATTGAATGCTGGACGTTTTCTATCACAAATTCAGTACGATTGCAGTTATAAATACACCTTGAAAAATCTGGAATTAAACCGGCGAAACAATAGTTTCAGTGAAAAGGCTGAGATTCCTTTTTTCAGGTTAACAGCAAATGTTGAAGCATTTTAGCAAAGTTCCATACGCGGAGGAGAAGGCTTATTTCAAAACGCGATAAAATTATTATTGATAATCAGCCCCTTGTGGAAGTGCTATAAAAAATAATCTTCAATAGAAACACTTTTCTGCATATGTAACCCTTACCTTTGCGCTCCATTTTAAATATTATTTCTCGCGGGTTGGCGGAGAAATATCAAAAAAACAATAATGAGCAAATTACATTTCACTACAAAACATGCGAATGCGGCTACCATTAAACACAACTGGTATGTTGTGGATGGTACCAATCAAACCGTTGGGCGTATGTGTGCTAAAATAGCTGCCGTTCTTCGTGGGAAGAACAAGGCCTATTATACGCCACACGTCGATTGCGGAGACTTTATCATTGTTATCAATTGTACTAAAGTAAAATTTACGGGTAACAAGATGGAAGAAAAAGAATACCTGACTTACTCGGGTTATCCTGGTGGACAGAAAGCAGAAACTGCAAAAAACCTGCTTGCACGTCGTCCGGAAGCCGTTGTAGAAAGAGCCGTAAAGGGGATGCTACCAAAGAACAGACTGGGCAGAAAGATGTTCAAAAAACTATTTGTTTACCCTGAAGCGGAACATCAGCATTCTGCTCAGAAACCACAACCTTTAACTTTCTAATCGCAAGTATACATGGAAAAGCAAAGAACCGCCGTAGGCCGCCGAAAGGAAGCTGTAACAAGAATCTTCCTTACAAAGGGACAGGGCAACATTACGGTGAACGACAAAAATTACAAGCAATATTTTTCCCTGCAGTACCTGCAGAACCAGGTAGAGCTGCCCCTTAAAACGGTGCAGTCGCTGGATAAATTCGACATCAAGATCAACGCAACCGGCGGTGGAATGAAGGGTCAGGCTGAAGCTGCAAAGCTCGGTATTGCCCGTGCCCTGGTGGAGCTGAACCCCGAGTTCAGGCCCGCACTGAAGGCAGTAGGTGTGCTGAAACGTGATCCAAGATCTGTTGAACGCAAGAAATTCGGTCAGAAAAAAGCGAGAAAGAGCTTCCAGTTCAGCAAGCGTTAATTTTTCTA
>JBDTMM010000081.1:0-8490 GCA_039934275.1 Flavitalea sp.
CTGCCTGGGTTGCCGCTTTGTCCACCGGGATAAATTCCATAGGCTTCGGTTTTATCGGTGAGTTGAACCACCATGCGCCAGCTGGGTCCATGAAATTGGGTGGTTGCATTGATAACATGTATACCGCCGCCAGTATTCAAGTGGTACCTGCTTAATGCTTCTATTCTTAATAAATGCCTGATGCCGGTATCTTTATATTTGTTCCATTTTAATTTTCCATCACTATTCGCGGATTCTAACAATGGAACCGCCTTTTTAAATGCAAGCGTTATATCATCAACCAGTGATTCTTTCTCCGTTGTATTTATATTGTCGAGAAAGGAGAACGTTGAATCTTTTAATATTGCTTCAATCAAAGTTGATGGCTCTGGTTTTGTTACACTTCCTTTTACCTGTGCGAGTTCATCGTCCCAAACCGTATTTTCAAATTGCTGAAACCAGTTTACAAAAACCGTCACCCCCGTTTCCTCGTTGTCGTTGCGTAAGTTCCAGGTTTTTACCATTTGCAGGTACGATTTTTCAGTATCCGTTAAATCACTTTCCCTAATATGTGCTAATAATAAGGGAACAGCCATTTCAGCAAATGCATTATAATTTTGATTCTGCATTTTTTGCATATCGGCCGGAACAATCTCATTAAGACCTGATAGAAAATGATTAATGGTAATACCACGGTATACGTCATATTCACCACCCAGATAATAAGGATATGTTGAATCGGCAGGTAGCTGGTTGGCGCTGCTTACAAAACCTCTCTCCGGATTAATCAGGTGAGGATTTTCAGATTGAGGAACCGAACCCTGCCACGCATAGGAATTGTCTGTACCTGGCATAATAAGGTCCCCCTGGTGGGTCCATTTTGCAGGAAATTTTCCCGCCTGCCATAGCGCAATGTCGCCCGACTTACTTGCAAATGCGATATTCTGACCTGGACAAGTATAAAAAGTCAGCGCCTTTTGATAATCTGAGTAATTTTTTGCACTGTTCAGCAGCGAAAAAGTTTTTAATTCGTTAGAGGGATCGTGCGCGGTCCATCTTAACGCAAGGTTTTCGTTTTTCGGCACTCGGCCTTTCCCGTTATAGTTATTGTCGTATAGCACCGGGCCAAAAACAGTGTAGGAAACGGTATCATATAATTTTGTTCCATCTTTTAAAAAGTAAGTTTCTATCACCATATCTGCCGCCTTCCATTCATTATTGAACCAGTAACTTGTTTTGTTATCGTCCTTAAATTGAATGCGGTAATAATCTTTTACGTCACGGGCGGCATTGGTGAGACCCCACGCAATACTGTCATTAAACCCCACCACAATAGAAGGAGATCCTGGAATACTAACTCCGTAAACATTTTTTGATGGTGTACTGATCTGCATTTCGTACCAAAGCGATGGCAGGCTTAAACCAAGATGTGGATCGTTACAAAGTATTGGCCGGCCGCTTTTTGTTTTTTTGCCAGACACCACCCAATTATTGCTTCCATTGATTCTTTCTGGTTTTAACGGCGACACATAAACGCTATCTTTTACGTTCATGAAATAAGCAGAGTCTGCATTATAGGGAACTGCGGGTATAATTGACGGCGCTTCAAACATTGATCCCTTTGGAATTATCGGGTCAAGCGAATCCGGGAAAAGCGGGTAAAGTTTGTTGTAGTCCTCTGCGGAAAAAAAAGATTTGGCATTGGTATGTTCAATATCATTATCAAAGCCCGTAAGGTCATAGCTCATGTATTTCAATAACAATGACGATTTTAGATTCGTCCATTTTTCAGGAACATAATTCAGCAGTTTATATTCGAGCGGAAGTTCAGCAACGGTTAAACTTTCGATATAGCTGTTTACCCCGGCAGTATAACTATTCAACTCATTTCGCGTAGTGGGATCTTTTTCCATTTCGGCAATTGAGCGTTTTGCTCCATACACCATTCCTAGGCGGCGCATAAATTTATCATTATTCAGATAGGCACTGTCGGGTCCTGCACCAAGCACTTCGGTTAGTCTTCCTGCTGCCGCGAAAGTCTGAAATTCCATTTGCCATAAACGGAATTTTGCGTGCAGGTATCCCTCGATAAAATAGGCGTCATTTTCATCCTCGGCGAATACGTGTGGCACCAAACGTTCATCAAAAAATACCCGCGATTTATTTTTTAGCTGTGGAAAAGAAAAGTCGGCATTAAAATTTTTATGGACGGGCTCCGCATTTTGCCAGAAACCCTGTTGCGGGCTCACAAATTTCCCGATAGGCGGAATGGATCCGATGGAATTATTCAGCGCAATAACCAGTGCAACGGTAATTATCAGGGAGATACTGAAAGAAAGAAGTCGCATATCGTAAAGCTACTATATTAGGGATACAATCTCTCCTGTGCGTACAGATTCATCGCAGGCCAGTGCCACACGCAAACTGTTCACCGCATCTTCCATGGAATCGGTAAGGTTGATATTTTCGGTGATGGCCTGGTAAAAAAATTGTTGCTCCCTATTACACAGTTCCTGGTGATTGGGTTCGTCTATTAAATTGATCCATTCATCCGGTTTGGTAAACAGCTGGTCGCTATTCATTTCGGCGTGATGCACTCGTAGGGATTCGGTTTTGGTATGGGAAGAAATGTCCGACGAGTTCCCGCCGCCTGGGGTTTCTTTTGCAACGATGGATACCGATCCCTTTGGTCCGATAACATCTTTTATAAAAAAGGCGGTTTCGCTTACCATAGGCCCCCAGCCTGCTTCATACCAGCCAATGGAACCATCTTCGAATTGCATTTGCAACTGACCGTAGTTGTAATTATTTTCAGGAATTTCCTGTGATAGGCGCGCGCCAATGGCGTGGACCTTAATGGGTTTTGACCTGGTCATCTGGCACATTATGTCGATGTAATGAACGCCGCAGTCAACAATAGGGCTTACACTTTTCATCAGGTTCCGGTGAACAGTCCACATGTTGCCCTGGCTTTGCTGGTTCAGGTTCATGCGCATCACCAGTGGTTTGCCAAGGGCTCTTGCGAGTTCAATGAATTTTTCCCAGGAGGGATGGTAGCGGAGGATGTAGCCAACTACCAGTTTTTTATTTGCTTTGATGGCAGCAGCCACTACTTTTTCTGCGCCCGTAACGGTGTCGGCCAGGGGCTTTTCTATAAAAACGTGGCAGCCTTTTTCAAAGGATTTTATTGCAAATTCTTCGTGCGTATCGGGATAAGTAGAGATGCAGACGGCATCGGGAGAGGTGGAATGAAGGGCCTCATGGAAATCGGAGAATAACGGGTATTCGCCACCGAGTTTTTCATTTAGTAACACTTTGCTATTTCCTGTAGACACCAGGCCACAAATTTCAAATCCGCCGATGGTTTGGTAGGCTATGGCGTGGGCTGCGCCCATATTGCCGCAGCCTACAACGAGGATGCGGGTAAGTGATTTTGCTGACATGGATTAAATGTAAGAAGTATTGGGGGGGATTAAAGGCGTTTTATTAAGAATCACTACAAACGCATCACTCAGAAGCTCCGCGATTTGCACCTCAAAATAAAATTCAGCGACTTTATCACCCTAACCAAACTCGCTATTCAATAGCCCCACTACTTGCTGTTCCACAATTAAGAAACTCAAAAACCTATATTAAAACAACCTCACCAAACCCTCCACTTCCTCCACCGTATTAAATGCATGCAGCACAATTCTTAACCTCTCCTTACCAACCGGTACGGTGGGATACAAAATAGGTCGCACATCAAATTTATTCTGCTGAAGCATTACAGCAATATTTTTAACCTCTTTATTACCCGGTATTACGATAGCCTGGATAGGTGTATTGCTAAGTATGGTTTCTAGCCGGGAAGAACGATTTTTAAATAGAGTAATAAGTTTTTGCAAATGCAAACGTTCGCCCTGCATCTCCTTCATCTGCGCATATCCATAACCTGTAGCCAATACCGCACTTGCAGGCAAGGCCGTTGTAAAAATAAACGGTCGGCTGAAATTGATTAAATAGTCCTTCAGCAATTGCGATCCCAAAATAACCGCACCGTGCGAGCCAATAGCCTTGCCAAAAGTGTGCATCCTCGCAAAACAGTCTTTCTGCAATCCAAGTTCCTGCACTAACCCACCACCATTCTCCCCTATTACGCCGGTTGCATGCGACTCGTCTACTATTAACAGCGCGTCAAATTTTTCACAAATCCCGGTCATTAATTTCAACGGAGCCATGTCTCCATCCATGGAAAATACTGACTCCGTAACCACAAATATTTTTCCTTGCTGCTTCACAACTTTACTTTCGAGGTCCATTACATTATTATGCTCAAAAGAATGTGCCTCCGCTAAACTCAACCTTATCCCATCCCTGATGGAAGCATGACAAAGTTTGTCGTATAGAATAATATCGCCCCGTTGTGGCACGCAACTCAGCAAACCAATATTTGCATCGTATCCCGAATTAAAAATCAAACCCGCTTCTGCCTCATGAAATTTTGCAAGATCCGCCTCAAGGAATTCTATCAACCCATAATTGCCCGACAATAACCGCGAACCCGTTGACCCGAATAATTTTTCTAACCCGTGTGCATTATCGGCAACCTTTTTTTCTATCCATTTATTCTTTACAATACCCAAATAATCGTTCGAACAAAAATCCACAGCACCATCCATCACCACTACTTTCCGGAATGCATCTTCCTCCCTGCGCCGCTCAATTTTCTTTCTTAAAAAATCTTCGTCCATATCTTTACAAAGTAAAGACCAAATCATCGATTATAATGGAAACGACCGACAAGAACATATTGGGCCTGCACTTACCCACGGACCCGCGCTGGGTGAATCTTGCTTCCATTTCCCTGCAGGAAATTCTTACCGATCACGCCTATTGCGAACAAAAGGCTGCGACCAGTTGCATTTCACTTATACAGCGTTACCCCGCAAAGGAAAAACTAGTGGCCTACCTGGCACCGATCGTTACAGAAGAATGGGGTCATTTTCGTTTGGTGCTCGCCGAATTAAATAAAAGAAACCTTTCACTCGGCCGCCAGCGTAAAGACATCTATGTAAACAAACTAATCGGATTCCAGAAAAAAGGAGGTAACGAAGAAGAAGTGCTGCTCGACAGGCTACTCATTTTTGCATTAATAGAAGCAAGAAGCTGCGAGCGTTTTAAACGACTCAGTGAAAACCTCGATGACGAATACCTGCGAACCTTCTACCGCCGCTTCATGGAAAGCGAGGCGGGCCATTATCACCTCTTCATTGAGCTGGCCGAAACCTATATCGAAAAGTCAAAGGTCCGGATGCGCTGGAACCAATGGCTCGAATATGAAGCCAATGCCATTAAGGATATTGAAGTCAGGGGCGACAGGATGCACTAAGGGTATCTATCCTATCCCCAGAAAAGGTACTAACTAAACCTATTCCAGAATTAGAGTTTTTCCTTTGTTTCTCCATTGATCCTCCATTGTTTCTCCATTATAATATGGAGGATCAATGGAGAAAGATGGGAGAAACCTTGTTGATTTAATGGAGCATCCCTATATAATGCAACATATACCACACCTATATCATTCAAATAGATCCTTATTGATACATTTTAACATTCTGAGGAGCCTTCGAAGTAATCCAGTTCTTCCTGGAGATCGATAAATGGGTAAGTTTTTAGAAGCTCCCGTGTTCTTTCGGCCTGCAATTTCAGAAAGTTTTTGTATGCCTCTGTATCTGGCTGAAAGGCCCTGTGTTTACGGGCGATATTAATTTTATCAATTTCCTTTGAAATAGTATTGGATTCGTTGTTTATAAAATGTTCCATGAATTGCTGCAACACGTACTCGGTTGCCTGGTAATTGGGATGAACCAGGTCAATGTCGTAAAAACGATAATCCCGTAATACATCGATCACCAATTCATAAGAAGGGAAATAAAACAAGCGATCGTATTTTCCAACAAGGTGATGAACGGATTCTATCAAACGCGCCTTGCTCCTGTTGTTTTCAATAAGGCCGTCACGGATATGCCTCACCGGACTAACGGTAAATATTACATGGATGTTTTTATTGAACAGAAACAATTTATACAACATTGTATCCAGTGAAGCCTGGATCTCTTCTATTGTCATTAACTGTTTCTGGAACCAGTTTGCAGGAGCGCGGTGACAATTGGCAACAGGCTTCATTCCATCAACGAGCCGGTAAGAAAAGGAAGTTCCAAGTGTGATGATCAGCCATTTTGCATCCTTTAAATAATGGTGCGCGGCTTCCTGCGATTCATTAATAGCAGCTAATACTTCATCTTTATTAATTCCAGAAAACCTGCTGTGGTGCTGCCAGCTCTGCCACAATTCATTCAAATGAACAAGATCGCCCTCTAAAAAAAATTTATGATCTATATAAGAAGTAATAGAGGTTGCAACAGTAAATGGATCGAATATAATTCCGTTTGGGTTTTGAAGCACCGCAAATTTTAAATCGTGCAACCTCGATCCGATATGTTCAGTAAAACAGGATCCGCATACTAACATCTTATCCCTGTAATCAATCCGCTGCTCTGGCTTTCCGATCTTTATATCGAGCATTAATTTCATCGAACGCCAAAGATTTCGTTTGCGAGCGCAGTAGCTTCAGACAATGCTTCTTTATTTATTCCTTCGAGCAGTTCAAGTTTTTCGAAATATGGAATTAATAGTTCGGTATTCATATTTCCAACAAGGTCATCTTTCGCCATCGGGCATCCGCCAATACCCTTCAATGCACCATCGAAACGCCTGCATTTTGCTTCAAGAGCCGCGTCTATCTTTTCTTTCCAGTTATATCGTTGCGAATGTAAATGCACCCCTATTTCAGTATTGGGAAGAACACTTATTAATAATCGGGTGATATTATACACCTGGTCAGCAGTGGCAAGACCAACCGTGTCGGCAAGGGAAATAATTTCTATTCCCATACGTATCATTTTTTCTATCCACTTAAAAACGATTTCCTCCGAATAAGGATCACCGTAAGGATTGCCAAAGGCCATCGAAATATAAATGACCAGTTTTTTTCCATTCTTTTCACAAATGGCCTGTATCTCTTCCACACGTTGCAACGATTCTTCAATAGTGGAATTAGTATTGCGCAGCTGGAAAGTATCCGAAATAGAAAATGGAAACCCGAGATAATCAATGTGCGCGTGCGCAGCTGCTTCTTCGGCACCACGGGTATTGGCAATAATAGCGAGCAGTTTGGTGGTGGTGTTCTTTGTGTCGAGGCCGTATAACACTTCATCGGTCACGGCCATTTGAGGTACCGCTTTGGCAGAAACAAAACTGCCGAAATCGAGCGTGTGGAATCCCACCTTCAACAGGGTGTTGAGGTAGCGGACGATCATATCGGAAGAAACTTTCTTTTTCCAGCCCTGGAAAGCATCACGAGGGCATTCTATTAAATCAATGGTTGATTTGGTCGCCATAATTTGTAAAAGTAAAGCTTCTTTAAGAGATATAACCCTTGGCCTCACCCTCTCATGAACGCGGTTTAAGAAGGTGGTGTGGCCAAATTAATCCACCTTCGAATTTTAAAGGCGTTGTTTCATGGCTTCATACAAAATTATCCCCGTAGCTACCGACACGTTGAAAGAGTCAAAATCACCCGCCATAGGAATGAAGAAGCATTCGTCGGCTGCCTTTGCGATGTAAGCTTGTACACCTTTACTTTCATTACCCATCACTATGCAACACGGCGCCCCAAAATTAATTTCGGAAAGTTTTTTGTCGTTGTTCATTGCAGATACAAAAACGTTTATGCCATTCAGGTGCAGGTCATCAATGGCCTTGAGTAAACTGCCCACACGGCAAATGTGGATTTTTTCCAATGCACCCGCCGATGCCTTTAGCGCCTCTTCGTTCAACGCTCCCACTCCCTTATCGGGGATAATGATCGCCTGGGCCCCACAGCAAACGGCCGTCCTTGCGATACCGCCGATATTTCTTACATCGGTGATGCCATCGAGCATAACGAATAAAGGAGGGACTCCCGAAGCTACAACCTGGTCTATCACCTGTTGCAGATCTATGTATTTGATAAGCGCGGCAAGCGCAATTACGCCCTGGTGATTCGACCTTGTATAGGAGTTTAATTTTTCCGAGGGAACCACCTGGATGGGTACCTGGTGCTGGCGGGCAAGAGCCCTTATTTTTCCAATAATATCGCCGCTTACATTTGCCTGAAGTAATATTTTATCTATGGCCCTTCCGGCCTCCATGGCTTCCACAACGGGCTGGCGACCGATGATAAGGGAAGAGGTATTTGAAGCGGGTTTATCAGGAGATCCTTCCATCGTCAATCATAATTTTAATTTTGAGGATCGCCGCCACCGATACTGAATCGGTAATTTCACCGTCATCTACCATTTTATAAGCCTCCGCGAAGGGTAATTTTTTTATAACGAGCTGTTCTGTTTCCTCGGGTGAGGATGACCGTTGTTCGAGATCGCGGGCGAGAAAAATTACCGAGTATTCGTCGGAAACAGAATTACTCAG
>JBDTMM010000082.1:0-8435 GCA_039934275.1 Flavitalea sp.
GTGGAGGTGGTGATATTATATCCTTCAGGAAAGGTGAGCGGTGTACAGGAAAAGCAGCTAACTACATTAGGTAATAATATACACGCATTGGAAGTAAATGGATCGTTTGATGATTGTCAAAGGATGGTGAAGCTCGCGTTTATGGATGATGAACTCAACAAAAAATTATTTCTCACCTCTGCTAATTCCATAAATGTTGCGAGATGGTTACCGCAGCAGTTTTATTATTTTTTCGCGTATCAGCAATGGCTGCAAAAAGATAATCCTCCGGTGATCGCTGTGCCTAGCGGAAACTTTGGAAATATATGCGCGGGTATAGTGGCCTATCGGTCAGGGTTACCTGTAAATCATTTTATTGCCGCCTGTAATGCAAATGATGCCGTACCGGATTATTTTAAAAGCGGGGAGTACGCGCCAAAACTTCCAAAATCAACAATGTCCAACGCCATGGACGTGGGTGACCCAAGTAATTTTGTAAGGATGCTGCAGTTGTTCGATAATGAATATGGCAAACTAAAACAGTTCATTAGCAGCGACAGTATTTCTGATGAAACTACCAAAAAAACTATTTTAGAGGTGGACAGAGAATTTAATTATTTGCCCGACCCGCATGGTGCCGTGGCTTATTCGGCCCTGAAAGATTATCTCTCCGAGAAAAAGGATCTTAAAGGTATATTTCTCGAAACGGCGCACCCTATTAAATTTTATGATGTAATGGAACCGCTTATTGGAAGAAAAATTGAATTGCCCGAATCGGTCAGGGAAATTATGACCAAACAAAAATTAAGTACAAAGATCACCGCCGATTACCAACAATTGAAAGACTACCTAATAAGCTAATATAGATAATTTTTTCTCTGCCTGGAGAAACAATACATGCTTAGTGTCAGCGCCTGGAAAATAGTAATACGGGCAGGATCGGTATAATTAAATTATACCTTTTATGGTGAATGAAGTATGCGACTAAATAACGTTCTTACATGAAAAAAACAACGCTTTGTTGAGGGTGTCGTAGCGTTTTTCTGCAATTCCGACATTAATATTTGCTATCGAATTGGTAAAATTGAAAAATTTTCGCCTTTCTTCAGGACGATAAAATATTCAAGGATCATGAATCTTTTAAAAAAGCGGAACGGCGAATGCCAGGTAATTTAACTTCATAAGGTGTTTAATTCGTTATTGTTGCATACACCTTCGGCGGGTGGACATATAAATATTTGTATAGTCCACTAGTCAGATAGACTGTTAGAAATCGACCTGCTCTTCGCATTCCTGGTGATAATTCACGTTGATGAAACGGGTTAACCGATTATTTCAGGCTCATATATACTATATTTGTGCACCTGATAGATAGACTATATGAGATCTCAAAAACAAACCATGCCTTGCGTTATAGCCCGTTGTTGTTGATACGGCAAGCGGCATAAAACACCTTCTACTTTGATCTTTAACGCTTCATGATTAATATGGTACAGGAACAAATACAGGATCTTACTACAAAAGCACATAATCTACCCATAAACCAGGTTATAAAAATGTTGGCGGAACAATTCCCCGGCAGGGTCACTTTTTCTTCAAGCTTCAGCTATGAGGACCAGGTGATCACCCACGAAATACTCGAAAATGGGATACCGGTAAAGATATTTACGCTGGATACGGGCCGTTTGTTCCCAGAAACCTACTCGGTGTGGAATGCTACGAATGACCGTTATAAAACACGCATCATACCATATTATCCTCAGCACGCCCCACTGGAGGAATTTGTATCGAAGAGGGGTCCGAATTCCTTTTACGAATCCGTGGAAAACAGGAAAGATTGTTGCTTTATCCGTAAAGTGGAGCCATTGAGACGAGCCCTGGCAGGTAATGCGATTTGGATAACCGGTCTGCGGGCCGAACATTCGGCCGCGCGGCAGGATCTTGCCGAGTTTGAATGGGACGGCGGCAATGGAGTGATCAAGTATAATCCTATTTTACACTGGACTACGGAACGGGTAAGGGAATATATCAACGTAAACGATGTGCCTTATAACGCTTTACACGATAAAGGATTTGTGAGTATTGGTTGTGCGCCATGTACGCGAGCCGTCAGACCCGGCGAAGACTTCAGGGCTGGAAGGTGGTGGTGGGAAGACGCCGGCAAAAAAGAATGCGGCCTGCATGTACACGAAGGCGACGGATTGCCCATTGCACACGAAGAACTACCCGATTTTATATCACTGCCAAATTCGAAATAGAAGAAAGACGAATATGAAGAAGTACAATTTTGATTACCTCGACCACCTTGAATCAGAAGCCATTCACATCATGCGCGAAGTGGCAGGCCAGTTCGAAAAACCCGCACTGTTGTTTTCTGGAGGAAAGGATTCTATAACGCTCGTGCACCTGGCTTTAAAGGCATTTCGTCCCGGCAAGTTCCCCTTCCCACTCGTACACATCGATACCGGGCACAATTTTCCAGAGGCACTTAGCTTCCGCGATGCACTCGCGGAAAAGCTGGGAGAAAAACTGATCGTGAGGAACGTGGGAGACACCATTAAAATAAGAAAACTCACCGAACCCGTTGGCAAGTTTGCCAGCAGGAACGCACTTCAAACTTATACGTTGCTCGATACCATTGAGGAATTCAAATTCGATGCATGCATCGGTGGAGCAAGAAGAGATGAAGAAAAAGCCCGCGCGAAAGAAAGGATTTTTTCAGTACGTGATGAATTTGGGCAATGGAATCCAAAATTACAACGTCCCGAATTATGGAATACTTACAATGGTAAGATCCATAAAGGTGAAAACGTTCGCGTGTTCCCTATCAGTAACTGGACTGAATTGGATGTGTGGAATTATATCCGTCGTGAAAATATAGACCTGCCTTCTATATATTTTTCTCACGAGCGCGAAATGCTCGAACACGAAGGACAATTAGTGGCGATGTCTGAATTTATTAGACGTGAACCAACAGATAAAATTTCAAAAAGAACAGTTCGGTACAGAACGGTTGGCGATATGACCTGCACAGCGGCGGTAGAATCGAGTGCTACTCATATCGACGAAATCATTGCAGAGATCATTGCCACAAAAACAAGTGAACGCGGAGAAACGAGGATAGATGACAAAGTGAGCGAAGCCGCTATGGAAGACAGGAAAAAGAACGGATACTTTTAACCTTTGCGCTCTTTGCGATATCCCTTAATGCGAGAAAAGTATCGCAAAGGACACAGAGAAATCGCAGAGGATGCAGAGAAACAATAAAACATACAATGGATTTATTAAGATTTATAACCGCAGGTAGTGTTGATGATGGAAAAAGTACGCTCATCGGGCGTTTGCTTTTTGACAGCAAATCAATCATGATCGACCAGTTGGAAGCAATTGGCAAACAAAGTAAAAATAAACACGACGGCGGAATAGATCTGGCTTTGTTAACCGATGGGTTACGCGCCGAACGCGAACAGGGAATAACCATTGACGTTGCCTATAAATATTTTTCCACACCAAAAAGGAAGTTTATCATCGCCGACGCACCGGGTCATATTCAATATACGCGGAACATGGTTACAGGTGCATCTAATGCAGACCTTATTATTATTCTTGTAGATGCAAGGAATGGGGTGGTGGAACAAACGCGCAGGCATACGATCATCGCTTCGCTGCTTGCTATCCCGCACGTGGTTATAGCGATCAATAAAATGGATCTCGTTGGAAATTCACAGGACATTTATAACAACATCGTAATAGAATATTCCAATGTTGCAAAATCATTGGGGTTAAAAGACGTAAGGTATATCCCAATCAGTGCCATCAATGGTGACAATATAGTGGAACGTTCGCCAGGTTTTCCCTGGTACGATGGAGAATCGTTATTGGAGATTTTAGAGAACACGGAAGTGATGGATGACATCAATCACACAGATGCAAGGTTTCCGGTGCAATACGTGATCAGGCCACAAACAGACGATTTGCACGATTACCGTGGATATGCAGGCAGGATAATGAGTGGTGTTTATCAAGTAGGCGAAACCGTTATAGTGGAACCATCGGGGTTGAAAACAAAAATATCTGGAATTGAAATAGGAGGAAAAAAAGTAACTGAAGCATTTGCGCCACAGAGTGTTGTTTTGTTACTCGAAAACGACATCGATATCAGCAGGGGCGATGTATTGGTTAAAGAAAACTCTTTACCCATTATTAAGCAGGATATAGAAGTGCTGATCTGCTGGATGGGAAATACGCCGCTGTTGCAGGGAAATAAGTACCTGTTACAATTAAATAGCAGAACGGTAAGATGCGTGGTTAAGGAAATTGAATACAAACTCGATGTAAACAGCCTCGAGAAAAAACTTTCACCCGACCGGGCTGAATTGAATGATATTATTCGCGCCCGCATCAGGACCGCTTCTCCATTGCCATTTGATAAATATTCAGATATACGATTGAATGGTGGTGCAATACTGATCGATGAAACCAGTCATGTTACGGTTGGTGCGTGTATGATTCAATGATGTGAAAAGCCGCCTCGCTGGCGGGCACTTACTTGAACAAATAAAAATAACCACATGAGCAAAGCATTTATTAAACAATTATACGACCGTAACAAACTTGTTTCCGCTTCATTTCCCGACAAAGAATCTGCGGATGACTTTGTGGACCAGATATTTAATTTTCTTTTTGTGCCCGGTTCAGGACGTAATCAGCCACTGACAGAAGTGGAAAAGGAATTTGATTCATTAAAGAGTTATTTGTCTACCCTCGTGTACGATGTATCGCATGACGGCGATCAGTCTCAGTCTGTAACTGAAAGTTTTTTCAAGGTATTGCCTTCTGTATATGAGGCATTGTTAAAAGATGCGGCATCCATTGCCGCAAACGACCCGGCCGCAACATCAACGGATGAAGTGGTAATGGCCTACCCCGGTTTTTATGCAATTGCAGTGTATCGTTTATCACACGAATTATATAAACTGAAGGTGAAAACACTCCCTCGTTTATTTACAGAATATGCACATAGCAAAACAGGCATCGATATACACCCCGGTGCAACCATCGGTGAGGGATTTTTTATTGATCATGGAACCGGAATTGTAATTGGTGAAACATCGGTGATTGGAAATAATGTAAAAATATACCAGGGAGTTACGATAGGCGCAATGCTTTCAACCGGCCTGAATGAACCAAAGCGACATCCTACAATACAGGATGAAGTGATCATTTACGCTGGTGCAACTATTCTTGGAGGTAATACGGTTATCGGTCCTAATTCCGTTATCGGAGGCAATGTGTGGCTCACCAGCAGCGTACCTGCAAATTCTTTTGTATATCAGAAAAACGAAGTTGTACAGACTGAAAAAGCAGCATGAAAAATATAACACAAATTGGTAAAGTAATTCTTGCAGGTGCAGGTCCCGGTGATCCGGAGCTCATCACGCTGAAGACGCTTCGCTATTTGCAGGAGGCCGATGTAGTGCTGGCCGACAGGTTAGTGAGTGAAGAAATATTGAATTGTTATGTAAATCCGCGAGCCGAAATTATTTATGTAGGAAAGCAATGTCGCAAGGGCGCATCCACACCGCAGTCGTCTATTAATGAATTGATGATATATCACGCGCAGCAGAATAAACTGGTGGTACGCCTGAAAGGTGGTGACGTTTCCATCTTCTCTAATATCCTTGATGAATTACTGGATTTAGCGAAGGCAAAAATAAAATATGAAATTATTCCTGGTGTAACCGCTGCGCTTGGTGCTGCGGCTTATTCAGGAATTCCTTTAACCGCTCGTGGTTTGTCTACAGCGGTACGCCTGGTTACTTATTATCGTTCAGATATCGTAACTGATGAATATTGGAAGGAACTGGCGAATACAAACGATACCCTCGTTTTTTATATGTCTGCCGAAACTCTCGACAGTGTAGTGGAACACCTGTTGGAGAATAATATTTCCGACGACAAACAGCTTGCTGTAATTGGACAGGCCACTACACCCGAGCAACAAATTATTACATGTAAGCTCAAAGATTATGCGGTAAAATTTGCAGGATTTAAATACATCTCTCCAACGATCGCTATCATTGGAAAAGTTGTTGCATTGCACGAACAATTCGGGTGGCTTAAAAATAATGAAGAGCCAAGGGAATATTTCAGCACAAGGTTATCAGCGTTAAAAAATAAATAAGATTATGCTTTCTCCGATCAAATTGAAATTGATACAGGATATTATCGCTACTTCAACCAGGGAGGAACTGATTTGGATGAATGGCTACCTGTCGTCAAGTATTGCTGCACACGGAGCAGAAGGATCGGTAACAACTGCTGTAAATAAAAGTAGTGTAGGAAAGATCACTATTGTTTACGGTACCGAAACTGGCAATTCAAAAAAGGTTGCTACTGATTTTGCGTTGAAGGCAAAAAAGAACAGCATCAATGCAAAAGTGGTAAGTCTTGACCAATACCGTCTTAACGACCTTCCAAAAGAAGAATATTTATTAGCGGTGATCAGCACACAGGGTGAAGGCGAACCGCCTGCTGCAGCAAAGAAATTTTACGATCACATTCATCAGAATGGATTTAAACTGGAAAAATTAAAATACGGCGTATTTGCATTGGGCGATACCTCTTACCCATTATTTTGTAAGGCGGGTGAAGATGTAGATGCGCAACTTGAAAAATTGGGCGGACAGCGTTTTATTCCGATACAAAAGTGCGACGTGGATTATGAATCCGAAGCGGAAGGATGGTTTGGCCAGGTATTGCACCAGCTTTCTACAGATGGAAATGCTTCAACAGCACTACCAGCAGTAATTACTACGCCTGCAATAAAATCAAAAGGGAAAAAAATATACAATGGAACGGTGCTTTCCAATGTGGTGTTAAATGATACCGGCTCGGCAAAAGAAACGCATCATATTGAGATTTCTGCCGATGACCTCGAATATACTCCCGGTGATTCAATGGGTGTGATTCCTGAAAACCCTTTGCACATTGTTGAGCCCGTTTTGCAATTACTCGAGCTTAACAGAAATAAGATATTTTCTTTCAGGCATGAAGAAGTTACTGCCTTCGACCTCTTTAAAAAGAAGCTGAATATTTTTTATCTGCCCGAAAGAGTTGTAAGTAAATATTCGCAATTGGTGGAACAGGAAATTCCGGTTACCAAAATTGGCTTACTCGACCTTTTAAAAATATACCCGCTTAAAAGCACTGCCCAGGCCGATCAACTGATTGAAATTCTTGAACCCATATCTCCTCGCCTGTATTCTATTTCCTCTTCGCCAGAGGCGCATTCAGGGGAAATGCACATTACTGTTGCGCGTGATAAGTTTCATGTGGATGACGAATGGAAATGTGGTTTGTGTTCCGATTTTCTTTCACAGTTAAAATCTGATAACAACGCTGAATTTTATATTCATAAAAATCTCCAGTTCCGTTTACCAGCAGATGATAGGGATATTATTATGATCGGTCCGGGTACGGGCATTGCGCCTTTCCGTTCTTTTCTCGCGCAACGCGACGCAACCGGCGCAACCGGCCGTAACTGGCTGTTCTTTGGCGACCAGCATTTTGTTACTGATTTTTTATATCAAACTGAATTATTGAATTGGGTTAGCACTGGTGTATTAACCAAACTGAACGTTGCCTTTTCCCGTGATACAAAAGAGAAAGTATATGTGCAGCATAAAATGATGAACAATGGGCAGGAGCTGTACAACTGGTTATTGAACGGAGCAACGCTGTATGTGTGCGGGGCAAAAGAACCGATGAGTGTAGATGTGGAAGATACATTGATGGAGATCGTGCAGAAATTCGGAGGGAAAACCATTGAAGAATCTGTTCAGTTTGTAGAATTGTTGAAAGATGAATCGAGATATTTAAAAGACGTTTATTAATCATTATTATGGCGCACCAAAATAATTTGTCATCCACTGAGCGTATCAAACAGGCAAGCGATAACCTTCGCGGTACTCTTGCAGAAGGAGTGGCCAACGAGATCACTGGTAATATCGATGAAGACGATGTGGCATTGGTACGTTTTCATGGTATGTACGTTCAGGACGATCGTGACAGACGCGAACAGAGAGCAGAGAAAAAACTGGAGCGTCTATATTCTTTCATGATACGTTTGAGACTTCCCGGAGGTTTTTTGCAACCACAACAATGGATCGACCTGCATAATATCGCTGGCGAAAATTCAACGGGTGTTATAAAAATCACTACCCGTCAAACCATTCAGTTGCACGGTGTTCTTAAACCAACCATTAAACCAACACTTAAAGCCTTTAACGAAGCGCATCTTACTACCATTGCAACCTGCGGAGACATCAACAGAAATGTGCTTTGTTCCTCGAATCCAAAACAATCTCCACTTCACGAAGAAATATTCGGTTACGCAAAAGAGATAGATAAACTGTTGTTACCCAAAACACATGCTTATTATGAAATCTGGCTCG
>JBDTMM010000083.1:0-8423 GCA_039934275.1 Flavitalea sp.
GTGACTGCGATGAGGGTGTTAGCGGCATTGCGCAATTGAACATTTGCGCTGGTAACATGCAGCGTGAAATTATAGTCAACGTTAGTGCAGTTATTGTGAAACTGAATACTGAAAGCTTTATTTGAAATGCTGTTGTTCGCTATTATAGGTGCCGCTGTAGCCGCAGTGCAGACGCCATTTGCATTTGCATTGGCGGGGCCATTTGTCGCAACATCATCATTGGCCTTACTGTCGGCATCGATCTGGCTTATAGAGGAAGAATACAATCCGGCGGCAACTGAATAAGTTACAAACGTACCCACCAGGCATCCGGTGCAACCTGTTTTTTGAAAAGAGCCGGATTTGGAAACGTTTACCCACACATTATCATTCTCCGTTGTACCAAAATAATTATAAGAGAATTTTTTCAGAATGTTTCTATCCTGGTCCCGCACCAGCATCAAACGACCGAATGCATCATAGTCATAATACGTAATTCTGCTATCGGCATCGCATCTGCTGGTTAAACCTCTAATAGGGTCATATGTTGAAGTGGTCATTAAAGCGCCGTAAGGATATAACCGCAGTTCATCAATAAGGCCGGCACCGGTGATCGTTGCCAGGGTTTGTCCGGTTATTTTATGTTCATAATATTTCCACCCATTAACGGTTCTGCCTGAAATAGGATAGCCTGCTTGAGTACCCGAAATCGTTAACGCCGATAAGCCTGTTGGCCGCCAGTAGGAAATTGTATATGTTGAGCCGCTTATAATGGATTTTGTAACAGTGCCTGTGCTTAGGTTATATGACTTTCTTCCGGTAGGCGCTGAAACATCTGTTGCTGGTACACCACTGAAAGTCCAGTTTCCCTTTCCATCGGCTTCGAAGGAAGTGTACGCAATATCCGGCTGGTCGGCATTGATAACTTCTGCAATGGGGTAAGTGCTCACATAATCCCAAAGGACCGAATTTAATACGTCATTCATTTTGTGCTGCAATAAAATATTTCCATAATTATCATAATTTAAAAATTCCATTCTTTTTTCAACGCTGAACCCTCCAGTCTTCGTTTCAATACTTTCGGGTAAAACGAGCCCATTGGAGAAAACCTTATAATTGTTTTTAGTATCCGAGGTTTGAACGGAATTAGTGGTTAGCGTTTGTTGGAGTAGCGGGGTTAACATAAATTTCGAGATCATATTTAACCTGGCTGTTTCAGCAGTACCTGTTAAGGTTACATCTTGCGGATATTTGAAATCAGTTTGAATGGACAGTAGTTTGCTATTCTGAAATGTTTTGCTGGTTAGCTGGTAATGTCCTTTGGTGATATCGTAGTTAAATTGATCGATAGTTTCAATAAAATTCGCGGGCGATAGTTGATCGTAAACTCTGGTTGTTGCCGATTGTAGATAATTAAATTCACTTAACGTCCTGAATCCAATAACATAATAACTAGCTGGGCCAAGAGTTCCAAATAGTGCTTTAGTATCCACATCAACGTCTACGCCATAGGCAATCTTTGGCGTTTGTCCATAGAAATAAGTATTGCTTACGGACTTTATGGGGATAAAACTTCCACTATTTTTATACACAATGCTGTTTAGTAAATTACCCCGGCGCTCATCATAACTACAAGCAGGTGGATACGGCCTGTAGTCTTTAATTTCATCTCCGTAATCATTGGCCGTTGAATAGGTAAATTCTGTCTTTCCGTTTTCGCCATTTTCACCAATCAATTCAGTGACGTTCTGATACCCTATGGTAGATCCCTGTGTAGGCATCAGCGGTATCTGCGGATAACTTCTAACATTTGCATATATATTATTGCCATATTGTTCAAGTACCTGCGTAAAGGCTAGAAAAAAAGAAGGGGGATTGACCATGACTCCACTGGAGGCGTTAGGATCTGAAAATTTATTGTATAGATATTTTTTTATCGAAGTATTAATGCCATCGCTGGTGGTAATCCGTTTGATCCGCAAGCCTCCTACAATTTTGTTGCCCGGCGCTCCGGCGCCAGGATACTCGCTCCAGCCTATCTGAAAGTAATAGTGATCAGTAGGGAAACCGGCTACTCCTGTCCCCACCATTTGATAGGTTCCATTTGGCAGACTGAGTGTAGACATTCCATCGGGCAAATAATGTGGAGCATAAGTAGTGCCGCCAACACCCTGCACATACGTACTATAGCAATTGCTGATACCGGTAATTGGTGAAATGACACAACTACTCATTTGTGCGCGGGTCATTACATTAACTATGGCCACGCCAAGATCCGCATTGGCTACAGTAAAATTCAATGTTTGCGTTGCTCCCGTATTAAATTGTATGCTTGCCGCTCTGCTAACCGGTTGTTCGGGTATTCCGGTGTTATTTACCCCGGATGTGTAAACTCGGTTTGCTTCATACTCGAAAAGGGCATTGCCCCGGGTTGGATAGGTAATTTTTTTTAAGGTTCCCGCAATCATTTTTGTTTCGTCTGCATGTCGGTCAGCGCCGGGAAAATTAATCGGCAAATTGTTGGGGATGTTGAGAGTAATGGATGGAGTAAAATTGGCGTTGGTGGTAACGCCGTTATAAAATCCCCATAGGTCCTGGCAATTGATACTTGCAGGCGTTTGTGGATCAGCATTGGGTAGTACGGGAGTATAGTATTCGAAAACATAAGTATTGCCCGAAGCGACTGAACCCGAAGAAACTTCTCTCAGACTATTAAGCGTCAATCGCCCTGTGGAATAGTCATGAGTAAAGGAAAATTTCTTCACGGCGTTAACAATGTCATCATTATTAAACACGCCGATCTCACTTAAACGGGATTCGCCTGGTACGTCAGTTCGATCAGTTATGGAGGTAAAAGTTACCTTACCTGAGGCAAAGTCGATGGAACTTAACTTGGGTACAATCATTAGGCTGGTCGAAAGAAAAGATTCACGTGGAGGTAAACCAGAAACTGGAGTTCCGATAACGTCAACCAATACATTCGCCACTTCTCCAGATTTGGATTGATAACTGTAATTAGGCAGATAATTATAAGTCAACTTTATCTGGTCATTTACGGGGCTGATTATATCCAGCAGATACCAACTGGTTACGGCTGCCCAGGGAACGCCGTTATAATTTCTTTCCAAAGCAGATCGCAGTCCGTCTGATGAAAGTCCAAAAATGTATTTTACTCCGTCCGGTGTGGTCAAGGTCCACCTGGCAAAATCATGAGGCGCATGCACTACATCTGTGCCGTCATATGTAATTTTTAAAGCCTGTGCAGGCGATACAACAAACTGTCCATTTTCATCCAGGAAAAAGGTCCCGGAATACTTTCCGAAATTAAATGAAAAAATATCTACCTGGCCGTCAACTCCTCCGTTAAGCATCTGCTGCAAAACGGTAACATCTACGCCTTCTGCATTGCCCAAATAAGCGAAAGCGCCCTGTATTGGATTTAAAGTAGATAAGTATTTTTTAGCCAGTGGCGTTACGGTGTTTGCATAGTGAGCCGCCCCCCCGCTTCTGTAATCATCCGGCATTCCTCTGATGGTTCTGGAAATAATACCGCCGGCATTGAGACTCCAGCCGCACCCTACAGACGAAGCTTTTTCTTCCAGCCTTATACCTCCAGCATGATAATTAATGCTTATTGGTAATTCGAGGTCCCGACTTTTGATAGTATATATGGGGATACTGATGGCGGGAATACCGGTATAATTGCCAACAGGGATCTCGCCATATTTCCCAAGAGCCGCTGCGTCCGGCGAATTGGGCGCTATATATTTTAAACCGGGCGTAACCTGGGTAATACCGTAATGAAAGAAAAAAGAAAAGACTACTGTTGATAGAATTTTATAATTCATAGTTAGTTTTTTAAAAGGAATACCCTGCACGGAATACTATTGCCTGCCTTCTTGGTACTTGACGGTAACCCAGGAAATCCCAGAGCAACTGAATCTTGGTATTCTTGAAAAATTTGGTATTGATAGACATTTTTTTACTAAATCCCAACAAGCCGCTCTGTTGCCAGGCACTCATGTTTTTCAATTGTTCGATCTTCTTAATTTCCTCGCTGTAATTCATTTCATAACCGCCACTAAGCCAGAAGGATTTTTTTAGTTTATAATCTATAAAACTTCTTATGCTGGCGCCCTGGTGCGTAATCCTGATATGTTGAATGTTTTGTCCCCAGCCCAGTTTATAACTTCCGCCAATACCAAGAATACTTTTGTCATTGAGGGCATACCCAATGGATAATCCGATATCGCTAACTCCTGGAAAAAAATTGTTTCCTCTTGTGGATTGTATATTGGTTCCCCATTCTAATCTATTCAGGAATTTTTTTGTTTTTTGATTATTGGGATTAAATTCTGGTAAATCGCCTCCCTCAATATTGCCTCCATTTGCAACGGCTTTAATTATCTTATCCTTCAGTTGGGTTAACTCACCCTGTGCCTGCTGAAGACTATTTTGTAATTGTTGTGGGGCACCTGGACCGCTGCCTGTGATCTGGGTTTGAATGATCTGGTTTACCTGCGCTCTTGTTTGTAGGCCGGGAACGCCCTGGACATACGCAGAATTGCCTGGATTATCGGCAGGCGTGCCGAAAAGGCTGGCAAGCATGCTGTTCTTTTTCATAAAATCCTGGAAAAGCTTTGTTCGGCTCAATAAGTCAAGCGCCTTACGCTCTATCTTTTTGGGATCCTTTAATGTCTTTTTATATTCGTTTACCTGCTGACCATAGTAGTACACATCTTTATTCAATTGTTTCAATTGTTTGGCAAATCCAAATTTTCCGAGCTCTTCTTTCAGAAATTGCTTTTGTTGCTGTAAGAACATTTTTACTTCTTCTGCTTTTTGCAACTGGTTTTCCAGTTCATCAACTTTGTTTACACTCCCCTGCATTTTGTCCTTCAGTCCTTCTACATTGGCCAGTGCTGCTTTGTTTTTTTCTAGGAATTTCAATGAAGTCTTAAGGCTGTCAAGAAAGGGGATATAATGAGTGAGGCGTTGCGGCTGGGAAATTTTTAGTTGGAGCTCTTTAAATTGTTGCTCAGAAGTTGTGAAGATATTTTTTGCAGCAAGCGAATCAATGGCGTATAATTTTCGTTTAATCTTCTCCTGTTGCTTTTGAAATCGATGCAACACTTTCTCTGTTGTTTTATCAATCCTGCCATTAATATCATCGGCTTTCCTGGAAACTTTATCTACATATCTGGGGGAGATGGAAATAGGGGAGGTTTGACTGCTATCCTGTGAGTAGCAGCTGATATGCAGGCAAACAAATGCCAACAGGAATAAGGGCAATAGAAATCTCATACAGCTTTTGGTTGCAGTAGTCAAATAAGGGTACTTAAAAAGGGTCGGGTAAAAGAAGAATGCCGTTAATGTTCAAAGCCAGCTTCACTGAAAGAAAAAAGATCCGCCGATAAGGAGAAATGCACAAGATCGTTTAGGCGTATAATAATTCAATCACAAATTGAATCTAGATTTATTTTTCAATTTAAAAAAATAATTAATAAAAAATAATTTACAGATTAAATAGCTAGTATAAAAAGCGCATACTCACAGTTTCCTTTCACCCGGTTAAGCATTGCGAGCGCAATATCCTCAGGCGCTTCCATTACAAGGATATCTTCGTCAAGAAAAATGAACCCTTCCCGCAGGAAGAAAGGGTATTGCTGTGGGTTCGGCCTCCACTTCCCAGGAACGATGTTTGTCGAGACCCGGTTTCTTTATTCTGCATATTCCATGAATTGCAGGTCGCATAAATAAACGACTACCACATATCCCGGTGGATTCGTTTTAGCTGCAGATTTCACAAAAGGAAAATAGAAAACAAGAACACCCTTATCTTTAATAGATAAATTAATACACGATGAAACTTTTCAAACAACCCTTAGGTCTTGTACTTTCCATGTTAATCATGAGCTATGGCTGCATGAATAAATCGCATACTCCGCCGGAAACAGAGGCGAAAACACCCATTGGTACGGGTGATGTCGCTTATTATACAGAGGCCGATTTCAGCACGGTAAAAAAATTCAATTCACACGTGCACATCAGTATTTATGACTCTACTTTAATCAAGCAGGCTGCCGCGGACAATTTCACCTTTTTAACGGTGAACGTAAACTCGCCATCAGTTCCTATTGATCAGCAGCAGAAGGTTTCAGTACAATTGATAAAGAATTTCCCCGCTAATATTTATTTCGCGAGTTCTTTTTCGGTTAAGGGTTATAATTCACCCGGCTGGCTCCAGAAAACACTTGATTACCTCGGTAAGTCTTTCGACAGCGGCGCCGTAGCGGTTAAGGTCTGGAAAAATATCGGCATGGAACTGAAGGATTCCAAGGGCAGGTTTGTGATGATAGACAATCCTGTATTCGATACTATTATCGATTTCATCGAAAACCACAACATTGCCCTGATCGGCCACCTTGGTGAACCGCGAAATGCATGGTTACCAATTAATAAGATGACTGTAGCTGGCGACAAGGCATATTTCACCGCACATCCGCAATATCATATGTACCTGCATCCTGAATACCCTTCTTATGAAGATCAGATCACGGCTCGCGACAAGATGCTTGAGAAACATCCGCATCTGCGATTTGTAGGCGCTCATCTTGGAAGCCTCGAATGGAGTGTTGATGAACTCGCCAAACGACTTGACAAGTTTCCGAATATGGCGGTAGACCTGGCAGAACGGATTTCCCATTTGCAGTACCAGGCAGTTACAGACTGGCAGAAGGTGCACGATTTTTTGATAAAATACCAGGATCGCCTGATCTATGGAACGGATGAAGGCGTAAACAGTAAGAATGATCTTGCCGAAGTGAGCAGTAAGGCCCATGAGAACTGGTTGCGGCATTGGAAATTTTTTACTTCAGGAGATAGCATGAAAGTTCCTAAAGTTGAAAAAGAATTTAATGGCATGAAACTGCCTAAGGAAGTGGTTGATAAAATATATCTTAAGAATGCGGAAAAATGGTTTCCGCAAATCGCAAAATAATCATTTATGAAATTGATCCCTTCCAACGTTTGAAACGACGCGATTAGGCACTTGCACCAAAAATAGATGCTTTCATCGCTTCCATGATAACTGCCCGGGTTTGAAAAGCATTGGTGGCCGGTTCCATATCAATGATCGTGTCCAGCGCAAACATATCAAATCTATACTGGGTAGTGGTCCATATGTTCTGGAAGCTCCAATCGCTACTCTTTGATCCCCCGGGATTCCTTAAGGCATCCCGGGGGTATACTGCAATAGCCCAGATCAGCCATGCACCTCTTTATTTAAACAGGCGTGAAGAAGTAGCATACATGCGCAACGGCAATAAAAATGCATTTAGAATATTTTTAATGAATAAGTCATGCATGAATAATAATTCCTTTTTTGCGAACTGCAAAGTTATTCCGGTTTTAGGATCTTAAAGTTCAAATCAGCGATCTGACGCAGGGAGTGATTGACCTGTTTTAATTTTCTCTATACATACATTTTAAAATTTCACTACAACAGCGTGCTCCACTCCATCATCTTTCAATGAAATGATTTTATCCTGAATGCTAATTCCATCAACTGTTACACTCGTTTCTTCTGCATTATTCACCTGGATAATATCAATATGATAGATAGTGTTATTGTATCTGTAATGCAACTTAAATGATTTCCATTCTTTTGGAATGCAGGGAATAAATTTCAACTTGTTTCCTTCCAGGTGCAGACCAAGAAAAAATTCTGTAATCAAACGATATAACCAGCTTGCGGACCCTGTGTACCACGTCCATCCACCACGACCGCCATGCGGTTCGCGGGAATATATATCTGCTGCCAATACATACGGTTCTACTTTGTAATTGGCAATTTTTTCAGCATTGTTGCCATGATTGACAGGGTTGATCATTTGCAATAATTCCCATACACGTTCATTATTACGCAATTTTGCAAAAGCCATGATCATCCATACTGCCGCGTGCGTGTATTGCCCTCCGTTTTCTCTTACACCAGGAACATAACCTTTTATATAACCCGGGTTTACATCGGACTTGTCGAAGGCAGGTTCCAGCAATTTAATGATGCCAATATCTTTCTGTACCAAATTTTTGTAGGCAGATTCCATTGCTGTATGAATCAGGCTTTCATTTCCACCTCCTGATAAAACCGACCAGCTTTGGGCAATAGAATCAATCTTACAATCTTCATTGCTTTTAGAACCCAGTGGAGTTCCGTCATCAAACCAGGCACGTTTATACCATTCACCATCCCACGCATGTTTATCAATGTTTTCTTTCAACTTCTTCGCTTCGTTTTTGCAGGTATTCGAAAACTTTAGATCGCTATGCAAACTGGCGGTTTCGATAAACAAAATGAGAATATCATAAAGAAAAAATGCAAGCCAAACGCTTTCTCCCTTTCCTTCCTGCCCGACTTTATCAAATCCATCGTTCCAGTCGCC
>JBDTMM010000084.1:0-8338 GCA_039934275.1 Flavitalea sp.
GCCAGGGCACTATACCGCAACCCGGCCGTGCTGATATTGGATGAAGCAACTGCTGCCCTGGACGAATTATCAGAGAAAAAAATTCTAGATACAATTGCCTGGTACCGGCGTAAAGGCAATACCGTGGTGGTTATCGCTCACCGGGATTCGACTTTAAATATTTGTGATACGATCCTGACTCTCAGCAATGGGCAGATCGTATAGCGTATTTTCGTACATTTACGTGCTTTTAAAATAATACAGAATGATAAGATTTCTTTCGCTGCTGACCTCTATCCTTTTCGTATTACATCTTCAATCCCAGACCAACAAATTACCCGTTGTTAGTATCATTCCAAAACCGGTTAGTCTTAAGGTTAGCCCAGGTTCATTTAAGCTCGATAAAAACACTACACTCGTAGTTTCAGATGAGGGCGACAGGGAATCTGCCGAATTCTTTAATGATTATTTAAATGAAATATACGGCCTGTCATTATCTATTTTGAATACACCAGTTAAAAACAGTATAGTATTTTCTACCAAAAAATTTATCAGGGCGCCTGACAATGAAGAAAGATATACGCTGACCGGATCGACAAAATCAATACAGGTGCTTGGAGATTCTTACACCGGAACATTCAGGGGCGTTCAAACCCTCATACAATTATTACCCGTTCAAAAAACGGCAACCCTTTTATTGCCCATTGTTATAATAGATGATCAGCCTCGCTTTCAGTATAGGGGTATGCACCTCGACGTGGGCAGGCATTTCTTCCCGGTTGATTTCATAAAAAAATATATTAATTATATTGCGCTTCATAAGCTGAATTATTTTCACTGGCACCTCACCGAGGACCAGGGCTGGAGAATAGAAATTAAAAAATATCCTGAACTTACAAGGGTTGGTGCGTGGCGCAATGGAACTATCATCGGCCATTATCCCGGTACCGGAAATGACAGTATTCACTACGGCGGATTTTATACCCAGGATGAAATAAAAGAAGTTGTAGAATATGCCACAAAAAGGCACATCACCATAATTCCTGAAATTGAAATGCCTGGTCATGCTGTTGCGGCGCTGGCTTCTTATCCATACCTCGGTTGCACCGGTGGCCCTTATCAGGTGAAACAAACCTGGGGTGTATTTAAGGAAGTATTCTGTGCCGGAAATGATTCGGTGTTCACCTTTTTAGAAAACGTGCTGGATGAGATTATTCCCTTGTTTCCCTCTTCCTATATTCATATTGGTGGAGATGAATGTCCAAAAGACAGTTGGAAGTTGTGTTTAAAATGCCAGAAAAGAATTGTCGACAACCATTTGAAAGACGAACACGAATTGCAGAGTTACTTTATTCAGCGGATTGAAAAATACGTGAACAGCAAAGGAAAAAAGATCATAGGCTGGGATGAAATTCTTGAGGGCGGTCTTGCACCAAATGCAACGGTGATGAGCTGGCGTGGTGTAAAAGGTGGCATTGAAGCAGCCAAACAGAATCACGAAGTGGTCATGACTCCCGGAACGCACGTTTATTTCGATCATGCGCAGAGTAAAAAAGAGGATTCACTTACCATCGGTGGGTACACCAGTTTACAAAAGGTGTATAGTTATGAACCGCAGCCAAATGAGCTGACTGCTGAACAAAAGAAGAAAATACTTGGTGCACAGGCAAATGTGTGGACGGAATACATGACAAACCCGTCAAAAGTTGAATACCAAATATTTCCTCGACTGGCTGCATTGTCTGAAGTATTATGGAGCCCGGCAACCCCAGCGCATGACTTTAAAGATTTTTCAAAAAGACTGCCCATACAACTAAAGCGATACGAATTGTGGGGCGCGCATTATAGCAAAGCTTATCTTACTGATTTAAGAATTGATGTAGACAAGTCTAAAAAAATAGCACAAAAATAAATCAATGCCTGGAGTACACGAACACAAAACATTTACAAACATGACTATGGTTGACTCTTTTGAAAAAATTCCGGTAAAAATTTTTCACGACCTTAAAGAAGGATCCGTGTATGTTGCAAATCTCATTTCGACCCTTATCAGGGAAAAGCAGAAAAACAATGCGCCCTGTATTCTCGGCCTTGCCACGGGAAATACTCCCAAAGCACTGTATGCGGAGTTGGTAAGACTGCATAAAAATGAGGGCCTGAGCTTTAAAAATGTGATCACCTTTAATCTCGACGAATATTATCCTATTGATAAGGATGCCTTTCAGAGTTATAACAGGTTCATGAAAGCCCACCTGTTCGATCATGTGGATATTGACCCTGCAAACACACATGTTCCAGACGGAGAAATTAAAAAAGACGACATAAAACTGTATGCAAATGCATACGAAAAACAAATAGAGGATTCGGGCGGCATCGACCTCCAGATTTTAGGGATCGGTAATAACGGCCACATTGGTTTTAATGAGCCCGGATCAAGTGCAAACTCACGGACGCGGTTAACTGCTTTGGACAATTCCACCAGGATCGCCAATTCTTACGAGTTCGCGAATATTTCACAGGTGCCAAGACTTGCCATTACTCTGGGCATCAGTAGCATCAGCAAAGCAAAAAAAATTGTACTTCTTGCGTGGGGGCAGGCAAAGGCACCGGTTGTTCAAAAGGCAGTGGAAGGGCACGTAACGGAGCAAATTCCGGCCTCATTATTACAACAGCACAACGATTGTTCTTTTGTACTGGACGAGCTCGCTTCTTCAGAACTGACAAGGTTTAAATCACCCTGGCTTACCGGCGATCTCGAATGGACACCGGCAATGATAAAAAAAGCGGTGGTGAACACGGCGCTAAAAATCGGCAAGCCTGTATTGAGTCTTACAAACGGTGATTACAAAGATAATGGCATAGGTGACCTGTTGGTTGAAAGAGGTGATGCCTATGAGATCAATCTTGAAGTATATTATATGCTTCGCGATACCATCACAGGGTGGCCCGGTGGTAAACCCAATGTAAATCTTCCCAACCATCCTGAACGGTCGATACCGTTTCCAAAAAGGTCGATGATATTTTCTCCTCATCCTGATGATGACATTATTTCAATGGGAGGTACATTTCAACGACTACAGGATCAGGGGCACGATGTTCACGTCGCTTATCAAACCTCGGGAAATATTGCGGTGACCGATGAATTTGTAACAAGGTTCCTTGATTTTGCGGTCGGCTTTGAAAATATGTTCCAGATGGACAGTAAAAAATCTGAACAGATTCTTTCCACGGCGAGAGAATATATAAAAAAGAAAAAATCCAACCAGATGGATACGCCTGAAATCAGGGCGATAAAAGGATTGATCAGGCGTTGTGAAGCGAAAGCTACGTGCAGATATGTTGGTATTCCTGATGAAAACAGCCATTTCATGAACCTTCCTTTTTATGAAACCGGTGCAATAGAGAAAAAACCAATGGGTGAAGAGGATGTACTGATCACCATAGAATTACTACGGAAGATTAAACCTCACCAGATATTTTGTGCTGGTGATCTTGCTGATCCTCATGGAACTCACAAGGTTTGTCTCGATATAATATTTGAATCTATACGACGTATCCGTGAAGCAGGAGACGACTGGGTGAAAGACTGCTGGGCATGGCTCTACAAGGGTGCCTGGCAGGAATGGGACCTGAGCGATATTGAAATGGCCATTCCCATGAGTCCGGACCAGGTAATGAAAAAGCGGTACGGTATATTTATACATCAGTCTCAGAAAGATATGGTTCCTTTCCAGGGATCCGACAACCGCGAATTCTGGCAAAGGGCTGAGGATCGCAATGGCAATACGGCAAATCTCTACGCCCAATTAGGTTTAACGAAATATGCGGCAATGGAAGCATTTGTAAGGTGGAGAGGATAATGTTAAGATATCAATTTCTATTTATCGTGTGAGCGGTAATGATAAGGGTAAACATATTTTTAAAATGTTTATACTAATATTTGGCCCTAATCGTTTACCCTTAGAATCCGATAAATTGAAAATCATGATCCGTTATACTAAATGCACAGGCATTTTCATGCTAATCATTATTGCCTGCGCTTCGCCTTCCTGTAAAAAGGAAGCCCCGGCAAAAACCAAATTGCAATTGCTGACTACAGCAAGCTGGAAGTTGAATGCACTAACCGTTGACCCCGCATATGACTATTCCGGCGACGGTAATTCTACTACCAATTTATTTGCTTTGTTTGAGGAATGTACAAAAGATGATTATTCAACGTTTAGAACAGACGGCACCGCAGTTTCTGACCAGGGTAGCCTAAAGTGCGATCCCAATGAACCGCAGAGCTTCAATATGACCTGGGCATTTAATGAAGAAAGAACAAAGATTACCATCGACAATCAGGAGTACACCATTGTTGAATTGAATTCTATTCAATTGAGACTTACAAGTCAGCAAACCGAAGAGGGTGTGACATACACCCGAACTGCGATTTTTGTCCATTAATCTTATTTGGGATTATTCCGCATCAGTTTTAAATTCTCCGACCAACGCAGCAATTCTTTCAGCATTGCATTTGCAGAAGGTGTTGCATATTCCGGAGGCGTGAATACATTTTCCTTTATAGTTTTTTCGAAAAATGGAAATGCTACTGCCTCCGTTAACGGAACCATTTTTAAGGTAGTCACCACTTGTTTTAGCATTTGAACTGATCTTAATCCTCCTGATTGTCCGCCATAACTGACAAAAGCGACCGGTTTATAGCCCCATTCTTTAAATAAATAATCGAGCGCATTTTTTATTGGTGCGGGAAAACTGAAATTATATTCAGATGCCACTATTATAAATGCATCTGCAGCTGCAATGGTCGCGCTCCATTTTTTGGTATGATCCTTTTCGTATTTCTGTAAACTCGGATGATTGGGTTCATCCATCAAAGGGAGGCCGATCTTTGAAAGATCGAGCAGTTCAACATTGAATCCTTCTTCCTTTTTCGCGATCTCAGTAATCCAGTTTTCTATATATACCCCTTTTCTTCCTGGCCTAGTAGTGCTTGAAATGATCTTTAATTGGTTCATCTCCTATTTTGTTTAATGCAAAGTTATACTGGTAAATAAAAAAAAGCCACACTATTATTTGGTGAACTAAATAATTAGTTTAGTTTTGAACTAAATAGTTAGTTCAATGAAACCGTTAACAAAGGCAGAGGAGATGGTGATGAAAGTTCTATGGAAAAAGCAAACCGGTTTGCTTATGGAGATCGTGGAGCTGATGCCCGCTCCCAAACCGCATAAAAATACCGTGGCCACCATATTAAAAATATTGGTGGAGAAGGGTTTTGTGGACATCGAAAATCTTGGGCGCGTTCACCGTTATTTTCCAATCGTCTCAAAAGAAGAATATTCTAATGCAGCGCTTTCAGGTATGGCACAGGGCTATTTTAACGGATCCTACACCGATATCGTTTCCTTTTTGGTAGATGAAAAAAAATTATCCATTAAGGAGCTTGAATTGTTATTAAAGGAGCTTAAGAAAAAATAATAGTATGCAGGCCATCATCATCTACCTATTAAAAACCATTTTATTTTCAGCGCTACCCATTGGTTATTATTATTTATTTCTGCGCAACAAAAAATTATATTATTTCAACAGGATCTATTTATTGATGACCATTCCCGTAAGTCTCTTGCTTCCCTTAATAAAAGTTAACTGGATGCCAGTCAACTATTCAGCAGCAATGAAATATAAAATACTGGACGCCATCTCCGCTTCAGAATATGAAATAGAAACTTTCTCTCCATCAGCTACGGTACGGTAAATTGGGAAATACTTATTCCGATTGTGTTTTTTTCAGTCGTACTATTTTTATCAACCCTGTTAATCAGGAAGATCTATTGGATAAATGCCATCAAACGCTCCTACCCCTCCACCGTTAACGATAAGGTTACCATTGTGGAAACCGATCTGCGCAACGCTCCTTTTTCTTTTTTGTCTACCATTTACTGGAGGGATGACATATCTATGGAAAGCAGGCTGGGACAACATATCATGAAACATGAAATGACCCATGTGAGGTTAAAACATTCCCTTGATAAATTATTTATTCAAATTATACTCATTCTTTTTTGGATCAACCCATTTTACTGGCTCATCAATAAAGAACTTTCGCTGCAGCACGAATTTGCTGCCGATGCCAGCGCCACCGAAGGCGACAGTCATTTATTATCGCTCATGCTTTTGCAAACCCATTTCAGCCCAGTATTTCCTCAAATTGTTCATCCCTTTTTTAATTCATCCATAAAACAAAGATTATCTATGATCAATTTACCAGGCAAACCCAATTTTGCATTTTTCAGGAAAACCCTGATCGCGCCGATTTTATGCGGGGCGGTTATTTTATTTTCCTATCAATCGAATCCCAATTCAGGGACATTGTTGCGATCGGAAAAAAACATTAAGGTGATTCTCGATGCGGGCCACGGGGGATTTGATAATGGAGCTGTCGCCCGTGATGGCACGAAGGAAAAAGATCTTGTTCTCCAGATCACTAAAAGGATCGCAGAACTGGCGCCTGAATACGGTATTTCCATTCTGCCTATCAGAACCGGTGATGAATACATCGACATCAAACAGAAACTCATTAAAAGCGATAAGTTAGGTGGCGATCTGTACGTTTCCATTCATGTGAACAGCCTGCTTGTAAAACAAGTGTGGTCTACTACAGGTTATTCGGTAATTGTATCCGCTGAAAATCAAAAACCGGAAAAATCAAAGGAACTTGCCTCAGCCATTATTTCCCGGTTTCAAAAAAGTGGTATTGCTTTAAGTTTGGATGAAGTTTCATCGGTGTACGTATTGAAAGAAAATCAACTTCCGGCCGTGCTCCTTGAATGCGGGGATATAAATAACGCAAATCATGTGAACCGCATCACCAACAAATCATCTCTTGAAAGCATGTCCAGGAATATTCTCAGTGGAATCGCTGATTATTCCAATAAAAAATAAGCTACTTAACTTCAGCAACACATCAAGTTTGATACTATGAGAGCTGGATTTCAAGAAGGTTTTTTTCGAGAATCACTATCATGGCGGCAGAAACCTGGGCCCTTGTAGTTGCAGGTAGCAATAGTTCCAAAATAATACCGGGGCACCACAAAAAGATAAACCGACTGGTGGATTCTACGGCGATACGCCTACCGAGGTACAGCAAATGCCGAATGAATTCGGATTAAAATCTCCCTCTGCACATTTTCCAAAAAAGGATATGGAAGACATATAATCCCTTTCCTGCGTCTACGACGCAACACTTTTCATGGGCGAACTGTATTTATTTATAAAAGGCCCCATTTCTAAGGCAATCACAGTTCCATTCGAGTTTTGGCTGATATTTCGAAGTGGTTGGTTCAGTGTCGTAAGTAAGGAGATTTTGTTTGTTGTCGTATTGGTGTGTATAATATTTTTCGGGGTCGAAGTTATAGGTTGGATCTGCATCGAGAAAGGTAAGGCGTTCGTTTTTTGATCGTATAGGTGCCCATCCGAGAAAGTCAACCATCCAATAAACATCCGGAATATTCGTGCCGCGAATGGGTGCATAGAAAAGATTTTTACCTGCACCTTTGGTTCCGTAGGTATATATGGCGCCGCTTTTGGTTTTGTCGAGCATCTTTAAAAGATTGCCTTTAGCATCGTAGGTTAAATTGAAATTTCCGAATTTAATTACGCGTCCCGCACTGTATTCAACATTAACCTTGTTGATGGTTTTCACCCATCCCGTTTTCGGATCGAATGCTGCATCAAAATTCACCGGGTTTTCTTCTTCGAGGAAACTTGTGTAGTCATAATTTTGCACCTTGCCCTTGAATATTGCCTTAAATCCCTGGTAAGTGATATTCAGGTCGTAGATTTTGTAGTCACCAAAAATGCCGAAGTACATGGTGCGTATACGTTTTACGGTACCATCGGGATTGTAATATTTGATGTGCGTTTCGTTTGGTAACTGTGGGTCGCCCTTCATTGCAGGGTGCGCGAGTATAGTAAGTTTCGACACGTCGCATTTTGCATAGTTCTTCAACACTTCCCGCAGGTAATACACATCCTTTTTCTGGCACGCGGAAACCAAAAGGGTGGCTGATAACAAGGCAATGAGCCATTTGCTATATCTCATGTTGTTAGGTTTAGCGGTGGAGGGGCGATCAATAGTAAAGGGAAAATCTTAGGATTGGGACACTAAAATACGCGGCTTTTAAGAGCACGTCAATACTACTTATGTAGTAATTCTATTTTGGATAATTGAACATTTTGAAACCGGAGTATTTTTGGTGAAAATAAAAAAGCCCCACCTTTCGGGTGAGACTTGTATTTTAAATCGTAGATGTGGTGACCTCATTAGGATTCAAACCTAAAACCTTCTCATCCGTAG
>JBDTMM010000085.1:0-8311 GCA_039934275.1 Flavitalea sp.
GCTTCGTTTACCATTCTTGCAAAAGGAGATTTTCCGGCGGAGCTGAATATCCCCATCCCCTTCTCGCTGGTAAGCAATGATGTTACAAACGACAGACTACTGGTTATGCCCGGTTACTGGTTCATGTACAACATGTATGCACTCGCAAGAAATGCCTGGAAATATAACGACCGCGATAAACGTACAGAAAAAAAACAACTGATCGAACACGACTTTCTAGCGCCGGACACGATCAATGAAATTATTTCTTCATTAACCTTATTTGAAAAATTAACCGGCGAAGCATATATCAGGAAAAATGAAGGAGATATATCGAAGGCCTCTATAATCGGTAAACGCCTGCTTATTAAAAATGATCCGTCACTCAACGACCTTGAAATAACATCTGTCGAATTCGAAAATACAAACCGCACGGCTAAACTGCTGAAAGTTCCGTCATGTTACCTGTTGTTTAAAGGCCTTGTTAATTATTACGCTGCCACGATATTGGTTTCGTTTATGCTCGATAATAAAATTAAAAGTATAAAAGATCTTGAAAAAAAAATTTCCCTGAAACTGGTACTAAGCGAATGGAAAAATATCGGAGGACAATTATTAAGAACCACCGAAATTGATAAACTCCGAAAACATATCCAGTCCGGCAAACTGAAAAACTGGGAAGACGTTCACGAAGTATATGCAATAAACGCCGAAAATTATGCGAAAGAAAAATTACAGCACGCCATAGCAGCTGTAAAAAAAGTAAATGGGATAAAGATCGACAGTTCCAATGCAGATGGTATCAGGAACCTGCTAAAGCAAAGCATCGCTACCAAAAAATGGTTGGTTGATAATATTTACAGCTCGCGCGAGAAAGATTACACCAATCCTTTTAGGATAATGGCCTTTGAGAATGAACAGGAGATGAATAAAGTGGTCGGAAATCTTGCAGACAATCCATTTATACTCCAGGAACGTGAGGGTTTGGAAAAATATAAAAAGAACGTTACAAAAATCCTGAAAATCCTTTAGCGCTTCACGAATCTAAAAATATTTGTTCTTCCTGTGGATGATATTCCAAATACCTGGTACAACCCCGATGGCAATCCATCTGTGCTAATATCTGTGTTTGTTATCCCTTCTACGACGGAAATACTTACTATTTTTCTGGTCACTCCATATTCATCACTCAATTTTATTTGAATCATGGTTTTCTTTTCTGATATAATATACAGGTGAAGGACCGAACTAACAATACTATTTCCGCTTACCTCAAATAACTTACCAGCCAGATCAGCCATTTTAACGATCCTGCTGAAATGTTCCCCTCCATATACATCAAGGGCCCTTACCCTGAAATATCCTCTTAGGATCGACATATCGGGTAATTCATAGTGGTACTTTGTTTTACCACTAATGGCAACGGTTGTCGCAATGGTTCTAAAGTGAATATTATCCGCAGACTCCTGCAAATCAAATGCCGACAGATCAGCCATTTGCTGCACCAACCAGTTGAAAGAGAGTTGCCGGTGTGACCTCGATACACGGAAAATAATAGTAGATAAAGGAAGCGGGTTCTCCACGCCAAGTACGCTGGCCAGTGCGAAATATTTATCTCCCGCCGAAAACCCGCTTGCGGCAACGCTACTAACCCAGCCGTTCGAACCTGGACTGCCGCCGAATGCCGTATTACCGGCGCTCTCCCAGCTTCCATTCAGTAATCTTGCTACTCGTAACGACGGCAAGCTGGTGACTCCTCCACTTTGCGGGTCGTTGAATGAAAGTATTACGGACGCGTTGTTGCTTCCAGTACTGCCACCGATTGTCCAGTATTCTCTTTGAGAAAGGTGGTTGATTCCTGCTCCCATTTCAGAGCCAAGTGAATGCGGATCAGAGCGTATATACTCTACCGTGAAATTGCCTGTGGCATTTTTTAGCCTGATCCAGCGAATAATTCCCGAAAATCCCACGGGAAATAAAAAATCTCCGTTACTCAAACCATCTTTTTTTATCGGCCCGTTTACAAAACTATTATTGGACAAGGTATCAGCAGCAATGGAACAACCTGAAAGCAGGTGAACGATATTCACCGCGGTACTATTTATAATTCCATTTTTTAAATTCAGTTTGTAGGGAAGGTTAAGCGGCGCATTCAAAGTTGCCTTCCCCGGACCGCTCATGGTAAACATTACCTGGTTTTGTAAACTGCCTTTTACATCTATCAGGTGCAAAAGGTTTCCTTTTAATAAAATTTCCTGAGTTCCTGTGCCCGATTCGGTTATAATACCCGTAGAAGCCTGCGCCATATTTTTATTGATAACCAGCACCACAGACCTGGTGCTGTTACCAAGATTAAATGTTCCGCCATTCTGAATATAATTACCATCAACAACTACCGAATCTGAAAAATTCAAGCCTAGAGTAACACCCGGATTAATCTCAAGGTCTCCCCTTATTCTGACGCGGCTGGTTCCGACTGCAGTATAATTTAATGAACCTCCCGCAGCAACGGCCTTTAACGTGAGGTTGCCGAATGTCTGCCCGCTTAGCGAAAGCGTAGTGGAGGCATTGGGTGCATCAAATTCGAATATCCCTTTATCGGTTCCGGGTAATGCCGACAATACCTGAACGTTTGATGCATGCGCCCTGGCAGTATTGTGCACCCACCTTCCACCATCTTTTATCATGATGGAATCGGCCACATTTACGGGCGTTCCTGATGCTGCGCCTGATAAATTTCTAAATGTTCCCCTGTTGTTGATAACCATTCCATAACCAGGGCCGCTTACCGTTAATGCGGGTACTGCAGTGTTTGCAACAGGCAGCACCAATTCAATAGAATCGCCGGTGCCAGGGTTTATAAAAACCGTTCTTACCGTGACTGCATTATTGCCTGCCGGTAATTTCACAGTGTATTTTGTAAGCACCGTGGAGTTGTCAAATATTACATCATCGGTAAAAATAGGAATCGTATTTCCGGACCAGTTGAGTGGATTGCTCCATAGGCCGTCACCTCCGCCACCGTCCCATCTTTTTTGAGAGTTTGAAGAAAAAGAAAATAATAAAAGGAACGATACAAAAAAGAGGAGGTGCGACATGAACGCAAGTTCCTTCGCACCTCTTTCTTCAACAAGGTGAAATCACCTATAATTTATTGTTTTATAAACCTCATCGATGCGGTTCTTTCTCCATGAATATATCCTGTTACCTGGAACATTCCTGAAGAAAGCCTTCCTGCATCCAGCCACACTTCCTGGTTACCGGAAATTATTTCAGAATTCTGCGTTTGGATGATACGACCATTAATATCCGTAATTACCAGTTGCATATTTCCTTTGAGAGATGAATTGATATTCAGTCTTGCCCTGTCTCTTACTACTGTAGGAATTATTGAGCTGATCAAAATCCCGTTGGTGCCGTTCATGATCACAATTATATTGCTGTAAGAAATACTTGCGTCCTGATCGAACATTTTCAGGCGATAATAATTATTTCCTATAAGAAGCTTGCCGTCCGTAAAGGTATAATTAAGCTTTCCATTAGTTACCACAGTAGCGCCTATCGATATAAAATTCCTTCCGTCATTCGATCTAAGTACCTCAAAATTTACGGGTGTGCTGTTCTCGGTTATTTTCCACGAAAGTTCAGCAGCGGTTCCATTTTGCTTTCCTGTAAATGAAACTAAATTGATAGGAAGCGAGGCAGAATTTCCATATGCAATTGTATAAAGATTAAAACTGCTTTGCAGCGACGAACTCACTACACCGGAAGATGTATTTCCCGGGGTCAAAGGTGGGGCACCCTTCGCATTGGACCAGCTCGATCCATCAAACTTTGCCACTACTAGGCCATCTCCAAAAGATGCACCAGGTACCGCACCTGAAACTGTCAATCCTACAACAGCGTCTGCAGTTCCGGAAGTTCTGCTTACATCCCAGTAATAATCTGCGAGGCCCGCAACCGGTGATACCAATGAGCCCGAGGGAACACCGGCAATGAGATTTGCCTGATAGGTGGTTGCAGCAGATGAAGATGGAGTAATGGTCAATTGCCTGAAAACGCCACCAACACCAGTTGGTATAACCAATGGCGAAGTGGAAGCGGTGCTCCTTCTTAAAGGACCGTTCACATATCCTGAATTGCTTGGTGAATTAACCACAATGCTGTTTCCGGATGTATTTTGTATGGTAAGAATATTTGTTGCATCAGTGTTGAGCTTTCCCTGGTTTGTACCAGTAAAATCGATCCTGCCCACAGATAAAGGGCTTAGCAAAGTAACACCAGCCGCATTATTCATTCTTAATGAAACCTGGTGTGCCGCATTATCGATAGTTCCTGTAACGGAGCTTATGTTTTGCAGAAAGGTGCCATTCATTTCAAGCACAAACAATGCAGTTGATTCATTTGTTGCGTTTGATAAAGCTCCAAACGTTCCTGCAGTATGCTGTAGGTGTCCTTTTAGAAATATATTCGTTGGCTGAGTTACGCCATTTATTCCCTGGAAATCAAACTTTGTTCCACCGGCAGTGAGGTTGCCATTAATAAAAAGATTGAATGTTTTTGCAGGACCACTAATATTAGAAACAAAAACAGATGAAGTTCCTGATATCGTAAGATCACCATTAATAGTTGCAATGTTGGGGTTTGCTGCGCCAACGTTCCCCATTAAGGTAAGGTCGGAAGTACCTGTACTGAGTATTTGCAGATTTCCGCCGATAACAATGTTGGCAATAAGGCCGAGTGACTGGGGGAGTGATTGCAGCGGGCAGTTGTAAGTTACATTTCCGAGGCTTATCCTTTCGCCCATGGCTATGCCAACGTCTTCAATTCCAGTTATGGAAACGGTAGAGTTAGCATTATAGGTAGCCTTTGGAACAAAAGTTCCATTACCGGTCAGGTATAAAAATGAACCCGAATTAAAATGAAGGTAAGACCTTGCAAAATCATTATTATTGGGCATGGACGCATTTCCTGTTACAGTAATTGACGCGTTACTGTTAATATTAACTGCGGTTGTTTCCAGATCCAACAACGGCATAGTAAAATAAGAAGGGGAATCTCCATCGAACCCTGTCAGGTACCACTGTCCATTGATAGCTCCCTGCGAATTCGAAGCAAAGGTTACATTGAAAAAAGTATTCGATTCGGTGCTGTCTTCCAGGCGGCTTAAAGCGTCGATTATCAACCCGGATGTAGCCGGAACAGTTCCATTTACAATTAAATTTCTTTCGGAATTACCGCCACCCGTAGCAATTAGTTTTACTGTTGAGGCATTGGTTATAGTGAGTGTTTTTACATCAACATCGATATCAAGTTTTGCTGAAGAAGTAGTATTAAATATTACCACAACAGCAGTACTGTTCGGCACCCCTGCACCACCCGCACCACCACTTGAAGATGACCAGTTCGAGGCCGAGCTCCAAAAACCATTTGCTGGTCCAACCCAATAATAAGTTTGCGCCATCCCTGCCACGGCAAAGCATAAGCATACTACGGTTAAAACGTAGATTTTTTTCATACTGAAGAGTTTAATGCAAAAAATACACAGGGAATGGATCGAGGTTCTTACGGTAGAGGAGTATTGAGGTAGCCTTGACCGTGACAAAGTACAGCAAAACCTTTGACCTTGCAATAGCTATTCCAAAAAATAATATATAACACAAATCCCTCTCTTTAAGAGAGGGATTTGGCAAAAATGTTTTTAAAAGATTACATTTTAGTGGTAGTATCCATCTTCATGGTGGTGGTATCCATCTTCATAGAAGCCGAATCCATTTTCATTGCCGAAGTATCAGCACCTGGTTCGGCTACCGGAACAGTATCCGTAACTGGAGTGCCACTTGAATTTGAACTGCCATTACAGGCAGTAAAACCTGCAGCGATAATGAATACTGCGAATAATTTTTTCATAACAAAATTGCTTTAATGAGTTAGTAATGCCGGCGAAGGTAGATATTATAACTATATATAAAACATACGGTCTATTTCTTCCTGAAGAATATTCGAATAGGCACTCCGGTGAAATTAAACTTCATCCTCAGCTGGTTCTCGAGATAATTTCTATAAGGGTCCTTAATGTCGTCCGGATAATTACTAAAAAAGGCAAACGAAGGAACCATGGTAGGCAGCTGTGTGATGTATTTTATTTTTACGGGGTTGCCGCGTGCCACCGGGGGGTGAAATGCTTCTATTGCCTTAAGCATCACTTCATTTAATTGTGAAGTGGGAATAACGCGCTTACGGTTCTCATACACTTCCATAGCCGTTTCTATCACCTTGAATATTCTTGTTTTTTCCAACGCAGAAACAAATAATATCGGCACGTCCGTAAATGGCGCGATTTTATCTTTTAATTTCTTTTCATAATCCTTCGCCGTATTTGTTTCCTTGCTAACCAAATCCCACTTATTAATAACAAGCACTATCCCTTTTCCTTTTTTCGAGGCCATCCCAAAAATATTAAGGTCTTGTGCCGTAATACCTTTTTCTGCGTCAAGCAGAAGTAAACAAATATCGGCTTCGTCCATTGCCCGTATTGCACGGATCACCGAATAAAATTCAAGATCTTCGTGCACTTTTGTTTTTCTTCTTATACCCGCGGTATCGATCAGGATAAATTCTTTCTTATATAATTTATAGTGCGTGTGTATGGTATCTCTAGTGGTGCCGGCAATGTCGCTTACGATGGTGCGTTCCTCACCTATCAATGCATTCAGAAGCGATGACTTTCCAACATTAGGTTGGCCCATGATTGCAATTTTGGGCAGTGAGTCCATATCCTGCGTTTCCTCGGATTTATCCTCGGTAATTAATGCCGAAACTGCATCGAGCACTTCGCCGGTACCGCTACCAGTCATCGCAGAAATAAAAAATATTTCATCAAACCCTAACCCGTAAAATTCAGTGGCCTCGAGCAACCTGTCGTGATTGTCCACTTTATTTACCGCAAGAAAAACCGGTTTGGAACTTCTTCTTAATACATCGGCCATGGACTCGTCGAGGTCGGTAATGCCGGTTGCCGCATCCACGATAAAAATGATTGCATTGGCTTCCTGCACGGCGATGAGTACCTGTTTTTTTATTTCTCTTTCAAATACGTCTTCGCTTTGCGGAACAAATCCGCCCGTATCAATAAGGTTGAAACTTTTTCCGTTCCAGTCACTGATGCCATACTGCCTGTCGCGGGTTACGCCGCTGGTATCGTCTACTATCGCCTTTCGTTCGCCGAGCAGGCGGTTAAAAAAAGTACTCTTGCCCACGTTTGGCCTTCCCACTATTGCTACTGTAAATCCAGCCATAATTTATTTTCTAAGCTGCAAAGGAATGTATATTCCTTAATATTGAGGTAATTAATGGTATCCGTATTCTTTAAGCATCATGTCGTTGTCGCGCCATTTGGGGCGGACCTTAACAAAAAGCTCGAGAAATATTTTTTGTTCGAGGAATAATTCAATGTCTTTTCTTGCAACTGTTCCTAATTCGCGAATCATCTTTCCACCTTCCCCCAATAGAATACCTTTTTGCGTTTCGCGTTGAACGACAATATCAGCCCTTATTTTTATCAGAGTCGATTTTTGGGTGAATTCATTTACCACCACCGTAGTGTGATATGGAATTTCATCCTGATAAAGTAGAAATATCTTTTCCCGAATCATTTCCGCCACGAAAAATTTTGTAGGGAGATCCGATAATTCATCTCCTTCAAAAAATGGTTGCCCATCGGGGGTGAATTCAATGATTTTATTAAGCAGATCATCGATACCTGTTTTATGGAGGGCGGAAATACCGATCACCGATTTTATATAAGAGCGCGCGTTGAAAAATTGCTGTACCGAGTGTAATTTTTCGGGCGAAGCCTTATCGATTTTATTTATTACCAGTATTGAAGGAACTTTTAATTGCAAGGATGAAAAAACTTCATTCGCTTCGTCAGTCGGTTCGTTGATGTCCATTAACAATAGCGCAACGTCTGCATCCTCCACCGCAGTTTTCACAGCGGCCATCATTTTTTCGTGCAGTTTATAGCGCGGTTCAATAATACCGGGGGTATCGGAAAAAATGATCTGGTAGTCCTTTTCCGTGATGATCCCTTTTATGCGATGCCGTGTTGTTTGCACTTTGGGTGAAACGATAGCGAGCTTTTCGCCCATGAGAACGTTCAGCAGTGTACTTTTTCCTGCGTTGGGTTTTCCAAATATGCACACAAAGCCTGCTTTCATGTGCGCAAGTTAAATACAATTTGGAAGCATTGGTGTAATCTCCTTACCTTTGCACCCCACATCGCGAAGTAGAGCAGCGGTAGCTCGTCGGGCTCATAACCCGAAGGTCGGAG
>JBDTMM010000086.1:0-8252 GCA_039934275.1 Flavitalea sp.
AACATCAGTTTCGGCTTGCCGGTTATTCAACAGGTTACAAAAATCAATAAAAAAGTCAGCGAGGTACACCTGATGATCCTTGAACCCGAAAAATATGCGGAAGCATTCCGAGATGCCGGCGCAGAACACCTCATCGTTCACATTGAAGTTTGCCAGCATTTGCACCGCAACATTGAGCAGATAAAATCGTTAGGGATGAAAGCAGGAGTGGCGATCAACCCGCATACTCCGGTTTCTTTTCTGAAAGATATATTAAACGATATCGACATGGTGTGTATGATGAGTGTGAACCCTGGTTTTGGTGGTCAGAAATTCATCCCACACACCCTGAATAAGATAAGGGAACTGAAAAAGATGATTGTTGACAGCAAATTGAAGGTGCTTATAGAAATTGATGGCGGCGTAACAGTCGAAAATGCTGGACCAATATTAAGCGCGGGTGCAGACGCACTCGTAGTGGGTAACACTGTTTTCAGTTCTGCGGATCCAAAAGCAACGATCGCAAAGCTTATCAACACTAAATATGAGCAATTTCAGCAATAAATTATAACTGGTGACACCTGTCAGATCACTGCTTCTAATATCCCTTATTTTCTTTTCCCTGACCGGATTCACGCAAAATAAAACTGCGCTATTAACCGGCAGGGTGGTCGATGAAAATGATAAACCACTCGCCCAGGTTTCCGTTTCAATCCTTGGCCGTCAGTCTGGCATCACCACGTCAGATTCTGGAACATTCAGGTTAAGAACCCCTTCAGGTCGTGCATTCGCAGTGGTATTCACTTTCACTGGCTATAAATCCGAACAGCGCAATTTTTTATTGAACGAACACGAACAGGAAAATGTTGTTATAAAACTCGAACACAGGAAAGATGAACTCGAATCGGTAACCGTTACCGATCAGCGCCAGCGAAAAGAAGCAGGGCTGGTAACACTCGATCCGCGAAACGCGATGAATATTCCTTCACCTACGGGTGGCGTGGAAAGCCTAATTAAAATTTTTGTAGGATCGAATAACGAACTCACCTCGCAATATTCTGTGCGCGGTGGAAATTATGATGAGAACCTGATTTATGTAAACGACTTTGAAGTATTCCGTCCCTATCTGGTAAAGAGCGGCCAACAGGAAGGATTGAGTTTTATAAATCCCGAACTCGCACGGAACGTCAATTTTTACAATGGCGGCTTCCAGGCAAAATATGGCGATAAAATGTCGTCCGTGCTCGACATTCAATACCGAAAGCCAACCACATTTGGCGGGTCTGCATACGTTGGTTTACTCGAGCAGGGATTACACCTTGAAGGTGTTTCTAAAAATAAAAAGTTTACTTATATAACGGGTATACGAAACCGAAGTAACCGAAATTTACTTTCTACACAGGACACGAAAGGAAATTATGTTCCTTCCTCTGCAGATTTGCAGGCATTATTAACCTACCAGATCAATAATAAGGCAAGCATTGAATTACTCGCCAATTTTTCAAAAACAAAATTCACACTCGTTCCCAATTTTAGCCAGCTTACATCCACCGTATTTTCTCCTTTCTTCAGCGCAAACCTTGGACTGGATATTTTCTTCGACGGAAAAGAAGAAGACAGTTACAATACGAATATGATCGGCCTTTCCTTTTTACATCAGCCATCAAAAAGTGTTAAACTGAAATGGATGCTGAGCAGGTTTACCAATGATGAAAAAGAAAACATCGACATCACAGGAGCCTATTTATTTGGTGAGCGTCAGTTTGATAAATCGAAACCCGATTTTGGATTGATCACAAACCCGCTGGGAGCGGGTTTGTACCAGAATTTTGCCAGGAACAGTTTAAAAATAGACGTGTGGAATGCCTCACACAAAGGAACATTCAGTAAGGGAAATCATTTTTTTCAGTGGGGACAGTCAGTTGAATTGCAAAAAGTAAAAGACAGACTGCATGAGTGGGAATATGTTGATTCTGCCGGGTACAATCTTCCCTATCAGCCCACAACACTGTCACTGAATTCATTTATACATTCGGCTGCCAATCTTAATATTTTCAGGTTATCGGGTTACATCCAGGATAATTTTTTGGCCAGCCCATCAAAAGGAATAACTGGTCAGGCGGGTGTGAGGTATAATTACAATGATCTGAATAATGAATTACTGGTTTCACCAAGGGTCGGATTTTCCTGGAAACCCGTGAATTGGAAAAAGGATATTATTTTCCGTGGTGCAGCAGGTGTATATGATCAACCTCCATTTTACCGTGAGCTTCGCCGTTATGATGGCACCTTAAATACCGACCTAAAGGCACAGCGAAGCAATCAGGTGGTGCTTGGTTTTGATTTCAACTTCCGCTCGGGAACAAGGCCCTATAGATTTACAACTGAGGCCTATTATAAAAGTATGTCGCGCGTGGTGCCCTACGATGTAGATAATGTTCGCATCAGGTATTTTGGAGAGAACAGCGCAAAGGCGTATGCTACAGGTTTGGAAATGCGCCTGTTCGGTGAGCTGGTTAAAGGGGCCGAAAGCTGGGTGAGCCTTGGGTTCATGAGAACCAGGGAAAACCTCAACAATGACTCCTATTATAATTATACGCTCGATACTTTAAACCAGCCGGTAGACAGCACCATGCAACAGGGAGGATGGTTTAGAAGACCTACTGACCGCCTGGTAACATTCGGAATGTTCCTGCAGGATTACCTGGCCACTAATAAGAATTTTAAAGTCTATATGAATTTTCTGTATGGCAGTAACCTTCCATATAATATCCCCGGCAGCGTTAAATACAGGAACGCATTGGTTATTGAACCATATATAAGAATAGACATCGGATTCAGCGCTTTATTGCTCGACAGCGAGAAAGCAAACAGGCGAAGCCATAACCCTTTTAGGAATTTTGAAAACATCTGGGCAACGCTTGAAGTGTTTAACCTGATAGATCGGGACAACACTATTTCTTACTTATTGATCAAGGATTTTTCCAACACCACGTACGCTCTGCCGAACAGGCTCACACCGCGTTTGCTAAATCTTAAACTGGTCGCAAGGTTCTGACCATCGTAATTTCCATCGTAAGTTCCCTCGTAATTTCCCGTGATGAATTTAATGCTCCCAATTTGAGAGTAGCCAACTCTGCAATAACATTCTAAACAGTTCTCCTTCAGCATATTGTAATCTGGCATTTGGTTAGTAATTACAGACCAAATAACAAACACTAACCCCGGTTCACAACATCAAAAAGAAGGATTATGACTACAAGAAGCAAAGCGGCGAGAACTGAAATGTTCAACCGCATTTTAAAGGCAGATCAATCTAATGATGTTGCAGGATCACAACCCGTACCCGTTAAATCAAATGCGATGATCACAAAAGTAACAGTGCGACCTAATCCGTTTTACACTGTTCTGACACTCGATGTTTACTGTGAACAAAACAGGAATATCATCGTCAGAATGTTCAACGAAGATGGAAGAATTGTTAAGATGTTCAGTTGGTATCTGGTGAAAGGAACGAATGTAACGGCTATCAATGAATTAGGCAATCTTAACAGTGGTTTATTTTTGCTCGACATCATTGACAATGAAGGCAACGTTCTCTTTTCCGACAAGCTTACAAAAGAATAAGTAACCTCGTTATACCACAACCTTAACAACGAATTAAAAAGGAGCTATTGGCCGGCTCCTTTTTTTATGTTTAAACTTTCCGGTGAATAAAAATTAATCTTATCGCTTACTTTTGATTTATGATAAAACTTTCGGTGAACATCAATAAGTTCGCCACCTTACGAAATAGTCGCGGAGGAAACCGGCCCAATGTTTTAAAAGCGGCAACCGATGCAGAAGAGTATGGAGCCGATGGCGTTACCGTACATCCACGACCCGATGAAAGGCATATTCGTTATAATGACGTAAGGGAGATCAGGAAAATGATTACTACCGAATTCAATATTGAAGGAAATTGCTCCGAACAAAAATTCATCGACCTTGTTCTTGAAACCGTGCCTCACCAGGTGACTCTTGTCCCTGATGCGCTTGACCAGATTACCTCCAATCACGGTTGGAACACGGTACAAAATAAATCTTACCTCACAGACATTATAAAAACTTTTAAACAAGCGGGTATCCGCACATCGATATTTGTAGATCCGGATATTAGAATGGTAGAAGGCGCCGCTGCAACGGGCACAGACAGGATTGAATTATATACGCAAGCTTATGCAGATAATTATCATCAGAATAAACAAGGCGCCATTTCGGAATATATCAAAGCAGCGAGGGTAGCTAAAAGTGCGGGGCTTGGAATAAACGCAGGGCACGATCTAGATTTAGATAACCTGAGGTTTTTTGCGGAAAATATTTCCGGGCTGATGGAAGTTTCAATAGGACATGCATTAATTGCCGATGCGCTTTACCTTGGTTACGAAAATGCCATCCAGTTGTATAAAAGGCAATTGAAAAATATTCCCCTCTCCAGATAGCCACAGAAAAATCCAAAACAATTCACCACGTATGTAGGATTGGTTCGCGGATATTCTGCGATTGGTGATTATAAATCGGCACTGAAAAATGCAATGCTGGCACAAACATTGGTACCGGATCCGTTAAACAAATCGAACCTCGAAACAATGATCACCAAGTTGCAGGCAGGAAAAGACGTGAATTAATTAAAGATTATTTGTCGCCTAACAACTCATTCAGCTTACTGGTTAGTTCATCGCCACGTAAATTCTTGGCAATGATCTTTCCTGTAGGATCGAGCAGATAATTTTGCGGGATGGATTGTATTTTATATTTGGTTGCAACGTCGTTGTACCAGAATTTAAGATCGCTAACCTGTGTCCAAACAAGCTTGTCATCCTTGATTGCTTTTAACCAGGGAGATTTATCCCTGTCGAGCGACACACCCAATACAGTGAAGTTTTTATCCTTGTATTTATTATATGCCTTTACAACGTTGGGATTTTCCATTCTGCACGGCCTGCACCAGCTTGCCCAGAAATCTAGGAGCACATATTTTCCCTTAAATGAAGTTAGCGCAACACTTTTTCCGTTAACATCCGGTTGGGTGAAATCCATCGCCTGAGAACCAATTGCACCTGTTCTGCTATCACTTATTTGCTGCTGAATGATCATACCAAAGAAGCCAGTCTGCGCGTCTTTATTTAATAATTTATATCTTTTTTCGAGTGCCGGAATATCCTGATCAATTTCACTGGTTACCACCATTGCGAATGGAGCAACAGGTGAAGATTTGTGGGCATTTACAAACTGGTCAACCGCAGATTTCACATCATCAATTTTAGATTTATAAGCAACCATTATTGAATCATCTGGTTTTGTATCAGGCTGCGCATTGATCTGTTGCCCCAAGGTGGTGAGATCTTTGAACAACGGATTGAATGTTTTTTTGAAATCTTCGAAAGCATCGTGGGTAGGAGAACCGGTAATTGCGAGGTCCTGGATAGCATTCACATCTCCATCAACATTTACATTATCGTTACCAATGAATAAGATCGATTTTTTTTGTGCCGCATCTAAATTCAGCTGGTATAAGTTTGCCTCTGCAATGGAGCCGCTTAACTGGAAAATTCCATCTTTAACCGTACTTTTTGCCACCGTATCCTCAGGTTTATTCGCATTTGATAAACTTACAGGAGTACCGTCTGGAAGTCCTTTAAGATTGCCCTTGATATTGAATTTTTGCTGTGCAAATATGGACGCTGGGACTAATAATAAAATGGATAAAAAAGCTTTCATAATAACTATTTAGAATGACGTTGTTGTAAAACGCTTGAAACGGCCTGTAAATTATGACCTTTTGCGTTAAGCAAAAGTAAATAGTGAAACAAAAGATCCGCGGCTTCATTAAGGAACAATTCTTCATTATTGTCTTTCGCCTCTATAACCAGCTCAACTGCCTCTTCCCCAACCTTCTGTGCAATTTTATTGATGCCTTTTCCGAACATTTTTTTGACATACGAATTTTCATCCACACCCGTTTTTCTCGCCTCGATAATTCCTTCAAGATAGTACAGGAATTCATCCTTCCTGTTAATCTCGTTCCAACAGGTATCCGCACCAGTGTGACAAACCGGCCCCAACGGCGTTGCCTTAATGAGCAACGTATCATTGTCGCAGTCTTCCATGATGTCTTTTACGATCAGCAGGTTTCCGCTCTCCTCCCCCTTTGTCCATAAACGCTTTTTAGAACGGCTATAAAAGGCAACCTTGCCTTCGGCCCTGGTTTGCTGAAGGGCGGCTTCGTTCATAAATCCAAGCATCAGTACCTTAGATGTTTCCACGTCCTGGATCACCGCTGGCGCCAGGCCATCTGCATATTTATTAAAATTGATACTCACTTTTATCTGTTTAAATATTAATTTCTTACTGGCACATTATTCAGGTGCAGATAGGTTTTCAGGTCTGGAATGGCGATTTCTTTAAAATGAAAGATGCTCGCGGCCAAAGCTGCATCGGCATTTCCATTTTGAAATACATCAACAAAATGTTGCATATTCCCACCGCCACCGGATGCTATAACGGGCACGGGTAGCGTCTGAGCGAGCAGATTAGTTATTTCGATGGCAAACCCCTGTTTTGTTCCATCATGATTCATTGATGTAAGCAAAATTTCACCTGCACCCAGCTCTACTCCTCTTTTTGCCCAGTCGATGCACCGCATATCTGCTTTAACCCTTCCACCGTTAAGATAAACATACCACTCTCCATCCGCTTCCTTTTTTGTATCGATGGCCAGTACAACACACTGGCTACCAAATTCACGCGAAAGTCTTTCCACCAGTTTCGGGTCCTTAAATGCCGCACTGTTCACCGATATTTTATCAGCCCCATTTTGCAATAAAAGGCTAACGTCTTCCACGCTTGCGATTCCGCCGCCAACAGTAAAGGGAATATTGATAGTGTGCGCTATACTGTTTACGAGTTCACTAAACGTTTTTCTTTTTTCAATAGTTGCGGTGATGTCCAAAAAAACAAGTTCATCCGCACCTTGCTGAGCATATAATGCACCTAACTCAACAGGGTCACCCGCGTCACGGATATTCTCAAAATTAATTCCTTTCACGGTGCGGCCATCACGGATATCGAGGCAGGGAATAATTCTTTTTGTCAGCATATCTGAAAGTTTTTAAGGTCCTTTAGCGATATCCTGTTTTCATAAATTGCTTTACCGATTATCGCACCAGTACATCCGGCCTCCGAAAGATCTTCAAGGTCCTGCATGGAACTTACGCCACCGCTCGCAATTAATTGCAGCTTTGGAAATTCTGATATAATATTTTTGTAAAGAGATATTGACGGACCCTCTAAAAGTCCATCTTTACTAACATCTGTACAGAACACCTGTTGCACACCATTGCCCATGAATTTTCTGATAAAATCATATATCCAGATATTACTGGTTTCCTGCCAGCCGGCGATTGCAATTTTCTCATTTTTTACATCTGCGCCTAATAAAAATTTGGATGCGCCATAAATCACAAGCCATTGCAAAAATTGCTCCTCATCTTTTATCGCAATACTTCCGACCGTTGCCCACAAGGCGCCAGAATTCAAAACAATGTCAACATCTTTAGGTGTTTTTATTCCGCCACCAAAATCTATCTGTAATGCACACTTAGACGCAATAGATTCAAGTACTTTCCAGTTTTTTACTTCGCCCGCTTTTGCGCCGTCGAGGTCAACTAGATGCAAACGCATGAGACCTGCATCTTCAAATTGTTTGGCCACTTCAACGGGGTGTTCATTGTATATGGTAACTGAACTAAAATCGCCTTGTGTGAGCCTTACGCACTTTCCATTAATAATATCTATCGCGGGAATAAGATCCATGTACCTGTTTATAAAGAAATGTTCAAAAAGTTTTTTAGTATCCTTTCCCCCACTGCAGCACTTTTCTCGGGGTGAAACTGCACACCATAAAAATTATTCATGTGCAGTCCGGCACTATAGGGATTAATATAGTCTGTTGTTGCTATTGTATCCTCACCTATGGCGGCATAATAACTATGCACGAGGTAAATAAATGATTGTTCCGGAACGTTTTCAAATAAAGGGGATTTAAGATCGAAAATATTGTTCCATCCGATCTGTGGAATTTTTTCATTCCCTGTTTCCCTTTTAAATAATTTTACTTTTTCATCAAATATTCCAAGGCAGGCCGTATCGTTTTCTTCAGAGTGGCTGCACATTAATTGCATTCCAAGACAAATACCGAAAACGGGTTGTTTCAATCCTTTTATCAACACGTC
>JBDTMM010000087.1:0-8245 GCA_039934275.1 Flavitalea sp.
TGGATTTGCGCATAAAACTTCCCCTGGAAGCATTGTGGATGTGGACGATCCTGATCTTTCTGTCGGTGATCAGCACCGCGATCAGTTTAAAAACAGCATTGATATAAATGGCCGTTTTTCGAAAACCCGATTTGCTTTCGAATGTGGGTATGAATTTAAAGGGTTTGATATTTTTTGAATACACCTCTAATACGGCGCCGATGCCGCCGCGGTGGTTTGCAAAATCAGGACCCAGATACAATACGCTTTCCATTCAGATATTTATTTCATTAGTACACGGATCATATCCGTACAGCTCAGGTCAGTTCCTTTTCAGAGTAAAATGTAGAGTTTGCATAAAAGACAATGAAAAAATAGATGGCGATACTCGACTGGTTCCTTAACAGGTCATTGTACACCAGTATAAGAAAAAACATGATCAGCAGGAACAGTTTAAATTTATTCGGTTGCCTGAATTTTTTATTAACATAACCGATCAGGAGCAGGAAAGATGCTAACAGCATGGTACCCCCCTGCATCAGCAAAAAGTATAGATAAGGTCTTGTTCCCGAAAGTAACCACTGGTATCTTTCTGCCAGCCTCGACACTCCCACCACATTCGAACCCTTGAACAATCCATATTCCAGCCCGAATAAAAAAGTGTTTGTTTGCTCCGAAATGATCCGCCACGACAATATGATCTTCGTAAATCGAGGAATGTCCGGATAAGTATAAATATCCGCCATCAGGTAATCGTTCAAATAATCTGCAGAAAATATAGTGCTAATATTATCTTCATTTCCTGTTGAACCTGCATTTGAATAATACTTATTAGCAATCAACAGGAAAATGCCGGCAGCGATGATCGCAACGATAAGGTTTTTAAGTTTGGGTTGAAACCTGATGAATAACACCATCATTGGAATAAGAATAAATGAAATTTTTGTTTCATTCAGGAACAATGGTATCAGGCATGCATAAAGAAGTATCGTTTTAAAAAGACTTCTTTTAAAATGATGCAGAAAATAGACAATAAATATAATCGAGAAGGTTAAAGATCCGCTACCATAGTTTCCATAAGTGCCGCCGACAAAATCAGTAGGTCCATGAATAAAATATTGCGCAAAGGCAACCGGTGGCTGGCAAAGAATAAAAATAAATCCAAAAGTTTTGAATATCTCTATACACGATTCCGCCAGTTCTTCGTTGCCTTCAGAGAAAACTTTATTATAAAAGATAATAATAGCGAATACAGTAAAAATCTCCCTCAACCCATTTAACGAGGCAAACAATGTTGCTTCCGAGTAAGACAAGTTAACCGCAATGCACAAAATGGCAAATAGCAGTATGTAGGCCAGTCCCGAGCGAATGAATGAGAAACTGGTTAATGCCAGTGAAATGATCAGCAAATCGAACGCTGCATATACAGGGGTACGATTTTGATCACCCAATGCAAGATCGGATAAGATCACTCCAAATCCTGTGACATATAATAAAACGGCAAAGATGCCTTTTTGTAAATTGTCAATTGCTCTGTTCATACTAATCCGTTAACAGCTTTTGAACGGCTGTTTGTAAAAATTCTCCGGTCCGTACCTTATGCCCAATGGTTTTTATATTCGAGATATATCTCTGATAATCTTCCTGGGTGATTCTTTTTTCGATGCCTTCCAGTTCCAGCAAACTTCCAATGGTCACTCCTAACTTATGCTCCTCAAGATACTTCCCCACTGCCGATTCTTTCCATGCAATGATGGGTAATCCAAGTGCCAAGTAAAGGGAAAACTTATGAGGATTATTGAATTTGGTATATTGACCCATCTCACCAGTGCAGGTTTCTATGCTGCCTCCCTCCCATATTAATCCGAAATGATATTTTTCAGGAAGCTCCGGTGAATCCGGGTTGAACACTCCCTTGTATGAAATTTTTGTTGCCGCCAACCTCTCCGGATCATGGCTCATCCCAAAAACGCAGAACTCGATATTGTTGAGCTGGTTTAACCGCTCGTCATACAAAAAGGAAGCCTTCGCAAAAGAAAGGTTGCCTGCATACAATACTTTTATTCTTCCGGACAGATGGTTTTCATTAAATGCTTTATCACCGTCGAGACAATAGTCAAAAACCATCAGATCTACCACAGGTTTTTTATACCCCTTTTCGCGGATCCATTTCGTCATAGTCGGATTGTGCGAGATCAAACCGTCAAAATGCTTCAGCAAATGCATATCAGAGTTCTGAACTGCTTCCCTGAATCTTAAATCAGTAATATCGTGAATAACGGCGTGAATTTTAACCCTCTTTAAAAAAGCAAAGGCAAATAATATCCACAGCTTTTTTCTTGGCATGTAGGGATAGTCCATGATAATGCGACTATCTTTTTCTATTTTTTTTGAAAGTGTTTTCCAGAAAGTAGTAAGCTCTGCGAATGAATTGAATTTTGGATAATAAACGGATTCATAACCCATCTTTTTCAAAATCTGCGCAACGTCTGCCTTAGCCTTAGATCCGGCATTTTTTAAGTCCGGTATCGTGGTATTTAAAAATATTTTTTTCATCGGGTGGATCCAATAAACTTTTTCGCAACAGCAAGTGCCTCGGCAATTACATGGTGCATATCCATATAGCGGTACGTTGCGAGCCTGCCAATAAAAGTATAGCCTTTCAGTTTTTCCACTTCTGCCTGATACTTTTCAAGCACCATCATATCTCCTGAAAGTCTCTTCGGGTAATAGGGAATATCGTCCCCGGTTGTCTCCTTACTGAATTCCTTAAAGTAAACCGTTTTGTCGTGTTTCTCCCACGGGGTAAAATGTTTGTGCTCGTGTACCCTGGTATAAGGAACTGATTCTTCGGAATAATTAATTACCGGGTTACCCTGGTAATCACCTTCTGCTTCGTGCTTTTCGAAGAATACCGTTCTGTAAGAAAGCCTTCCATGTTTGTATTCAAAGAAGGAATCGATAGGGCCGGTATAGAAAACATGATCAAATGATGAAGTATCGAACGACTTATCAAATTTTGTATTCAGCTGCACCTTTATATTCGGATGGTCCAACATCTTTTCAAATAAACTGGTGTACCCATTTACCGGGATTCCCTGTATCGGGTTGTTGTAATAATTATCGTTGTAGTTAAAGCGTACCGGTAGTCTTTTCAATATTGATGCCGGTAGTTCGGAGGGTTCGCATCCCCATTGCTTTTTGGTATACCCGTAAAAGAAGGCATTATAAAGATCCTTTCCGATGAATTTCATCGCCTGCTCTTCGAAATTTTTGGGTTCATCAATAGATTTATCACTTAACCCTTCCACAAATTCTTTAGCTTCTGCCGGGCCAAGGGTTTTACCATAAAACTGGTTTATCGTATGCAGGTTTATCGGCATGGAATACACCTGTCCCTTGAAAACGATCTTTACCCTGTTTATAAAGGGCTCGAACGCACCAAAGCGCTGAATGTATTCCCACACCTCAAGGTTATCGGTATTAAAAATGTGCGGGCCATACGTGTGCACCATTACGCCGGTGGCATCATCCCTTTTTGTGTGGCAGTTACCACCGATGTGATCTCTTTCGTCGATGATCAAAACATCGCAGCCTAATTCATTCACTAATCTTTCTGCTACCACTGCTCCAGAAAATCCAGCTCCAACTAATAATACTTTCATCCGTTCTTATTTTTCCTATTTAATTATCTTTTGTTTTACACTCAGGAATATCGGCTTGAGATATTTCTTAAAGTGCTCTATGGCAAAATATTTTCTGTCCAACACATAAATGTTATTTTTTGTAAGCGTGTAAAACATTGCGATTACAATAAATGTTTCGGTCAGCAGCCAACTCCATGCGGTACCTACAAATCCGAATTTCTTGACGAGTATAAAATTCAGCAACAAACTGGTAATGGCCCCAAATGCAGTTATGCGAAGAAATATTTTATCCATCTTTAAATTGATCATCGTCTGCATTCCAAGCAGGTTACTGATACTGATCATCATCGGAATGAAGGCCAGCACCCTGAACACCAGCACAGTAGGCTGAAATTTTGCACCGTAAACAATGCTTACCGTTGTTGGTCCGAATATGAATAACAAAATAGATGCACTTGCAGTAATCGACAAAACGATCGGAAACACCTGACGAACTATATTCAATCCCTTATCTCTGCCTTGTCCAAATGCAGATCCAATAAAAGGAAAAAGCGCCTGGCCCAATGGTATGGAGATCAGCGTTTGAACAATCATGATCAACCTCCAACCCGCCGTGTAATAACCGACCTGCGTTGGGTTCTGTAAAAAGCCAAGCAGCACCACATTCGTGGTGGTGTACAAATTGATCACCACCATGGAAAAGAAGATGATCCTTTCGTTCCACAGCAAATGAAGCACTGGCTTCAGCTTCATCAATTTCAGGTGGATCTTATACCTTTTTATCGCGTAGGTAAACGAAAACACTCCCACAATGATCTGTGCAACACTTATTACAAGCGGTTGCCAGATGTAATCACTTTTTTCCCGCACCACCAGCAATATCACCACGGTGAATAACACCTTGGTGCACATATTGAACAGGGCAATGCGCGACAATTCCTGCATGCCCTGGTACAACCAATTAGGCGTAATTACCCATGAGAAACATATCAGGAAGCTGAATATCGCCACCGGTTTTTCGTGCCCGAACTGGGGCATTAAAAACAGTGCACACAAAAAGAATATGATGGAAATAGAAAACAGCAACACTTTTGCAAGTATTACCTGGTTGAATACCTTATTACGCTCCTCAAGATTGTCGCGGTTCGCAGCAATCGCTCTTGTTGCCGACAAATCGAACCCGAAATTGATCAGGAGCGTAAAGTAGGCCATGAAAGCAGAAGAGAAATTCAGTACGCCGAGCCTGTCCGGACCAATGATCCTGGAAACAATCGGAACGGTAATGAATGGAAAAACATAATTCGCGATCTGAACAACCCCAAGAGAAAATACATTTGTAACCAACCCCTTTTTTGCATTGGGTCGCAACTTGGCCTCAGCAATCAACAATAATTAATTTAGGATTGTACAATGTTGTTTATTCGGCGTGCAATGATGGCACTATTAATTCGACACCTTTATATTGTCGTTGTGCAACAGGTCGAATTGCCTTATCAGTTTTACTTTTTCAATATGTGTTTTATCCACTTCGGCCACCAGCGTGAAGCCGAGCGATGGGAGAAGAACCTTAACTGTCTTGTGTTTCACTTCCACCACATTTCCTTCCATGAATAACAAGGGGCCGTGCGTTACTCTAACAGTGTCGTTCAGGTTAACTTCGGCTTTTTCCAGCTGCACATTTTCATAATCATGCAGGAACCTCTTAATCACGTCAATTTCATTGTCGCGAATTACTGCAGGTTTACCCAGCCAGTAAACAAAATTGATTATGCCATCGGTTTGCCTTATTTCCAATTGCCTGTTTTCAGGTATGCATACAAATACATATGAGCGGAACAAAGGCTCAAGTACAATTTTCTTGCGATCACTCCACTGCTTCTGCACGCGATTAAGAGGGCAATAATTTACAATCTTCTTACGGGTAAGTAAATCAGCCACCTTCTTTTCCCACCTGGGTTTGGTGTACAATGCGTACCATATAGGTTTCTCCATGTTCATAGCAAATGTCAATTAAACTTTCAATCTTTCAATTTCGTTTTACTAAAAAGCTCCGCCAACTCACTCACATAGGATGAATGACAGATCTTTCATAATTATTCTACGAACCAGAGCACAATCAACAATTTCTATTTATATGCCTTACCAAAAATAGACCTGTTCTTTTTACCTGTAGATACTTCGTTATCACCATACCCTACTCCATAACCATATCCGTATCCATTTCCAAACCCACCTTTTCCTATTCCTCTGGACTTAACGCCGTTAAATATCAGGGCCAGGTTCTTTAAACCTCTAACCTTATTATTTTCATCAAGCATCTGCAAATAGATCCTTGGTGTGTAACCGTGGCGAACCACATACAATGTTGCATCGCAAAATGCAGACAACAGGTAGGCATCTGTAACCGGCGTCACAGGCGCAGTATCTATCACAATATAATCAAAAGCATTCTCGAGATAAGCCAGTAATTCCTGAATTCTGCCATTCAGAATAAGTTCTGAAGGATTAGGAGGAATCGGGCCGGCTGATATCAGGAACAAATTAGGATTTACATCGGTTCTTTTTATGATTTCGTCAGCTTCTTTTTCACCGATCAGGTAATTACTGATCCCCGCCTGTGTAGACTTCATTCCAAATATTTCGCTGAGCTTGGGCTTACGAAGGTCTATTTCAAGTAAAACTACTTTTTTATCGGTTAAGGCAAGGCTAATCGCCAGATTTGCAGCAACAAAGCTCTTCCCTTCTCCAGATATACTTGAAGTTACTAAAACTTTCTTTTTCCGCGAAGTAATCCCAATATAACTTAATGCCGTTCTCACCTGCCTGAACTGCTCCGCAATGAAGTTCTTCCTGTCGTTCGCAATAACTATCGGCTGACCGGTTTCATCCTGTATTACTTCCCCGATTATCGGGACACTAGTGTAATTTTCAATTTCGCTACGGAAAAGAATGTTCCTGTTAAGGCCCTCTTTCAGTGAAATGATCAGCACCGCTATGGCAAGCGCACCTACAATTGAGATGAGCAGTACAAGCAATTTGTTAGGGCTGACAGGTTCAGTAGAAGATTCCGCTTCGTCAACAACCCTGCTATCCGGAACGGTGGCACTTTTACTCAATGCGGTTTCTTCTTTCTTTTGAAGCAGGTATGCATAGTTTGCCTGGATCGTAGCCTGGTCCCTGCTGATTTCCAACAGTTGCCTTTGCTTTTCCGGCATTGAACGCAGCATTCCGGAGTATTTGTTAGTGTTCGTAGATAAATTATTTTGTGAAGCCAGGAGATTTGATCTCTGACTACCCAGCGTTTCCATTATTTTTGGTCTGAGTGTTTCAATTTCTTCTCTGAGGGTGATCAGCATCGGACTGTTTTCACCGGTTGTTTTCTTCAGTTTGTCATACTGCATCTGGTCTTCGTTCAGCTTATTGATCAGGTTGCCCACCATTGGGTCGAGTCCCAAAGTAGAGGGAACAACACCAACACCGGTGGTTTTGCTGCGTACATAACTTTCAACCTGACTCAATACTGATAACTGTCCCTGTATTTCACCCACTTTCTGGTCGCTCACTCCTACGTTGTCGAGGAACTGCTGCCCCTGGGCACTGATATCAACCACATTATTACTCGTGCGGAAATTCTGTATTTTTCTTTCAACGGAGTCGAGCTGCTCCTTTACCACTTTCAGCCTGTTATCGATCCACTCGGTAGTATTTTGAGTAAGACCATTTTTTTCAGACATCGAAGCATTGTCGTATTGTTTGATCAGTTCATTCAATATCATTTTTCCACGAACCGGTACCGGATCGTTAACACTCAGATTGATTACTGTAGATAATTTGCTGGATGGTGATATCTGCAACTGCTCGTTTAAAAAGCCAATCACCTTTTTAGTCTCCACAAGACTAAAAAACAAAGGCTTCGTTTCTTCGCTTGGATAGTAATATGGGTTCGGAGTAAAACGGATGGTTCCCCATGTAGAACTTACCCACTGATTTAATGGATATTCTTTACCGTCGACCGTAACGAGTTGTTTGCCTTTATCGTAAACAAAAAATTCTTTGTTTACTGTTTCCACAAGTGAATCAGGAGATTTCATTTCCACATTAACCGGCGACTTAAGAAAAGCCGGAACCGTGTTAATTTTTCCTTCTTCAAAAAGTGGTGCATACAGATGAAGATTCTTAACTACTTCTCTCAGTAAGGTCCTCGATTTAATAATTTCTATTTCGTTTTCAACGATCTTTTTTGATCCGAAAAGGTTTAGTTGTTCGAGAACTTTAGAATCATCAATACCTTTCTTTTCATCCTTGATCATTATTGCCGCAGTTACCTTGTAAACAGGAACCTTGTACCGGATAAATGCATATGCACCCCCAAGCCCAAGCAATAGCATGGCCACAAACAAGGGCCAATAAGGAAGGTATCTGAATAATAATTGATTTATTATATTACCGTCCTGCTGGATCCCGCTCTTCTTAACCTGTGTAGGACTCATATATTTTATTTTACTATTACTCGGGTTAAAATGATCGCAATGAAAGACAAACCACTGAGTATTGTTGGCAATAATTGTTGGGTACGGCTTGCGGCGGCAACCTTTGTTCTGTTAGGTTCAACGTACACC
>JBDTMM010000088.1:0-8165 GCA_039934275.1 Flavitalea sp.
AGCAACTCTGGTATATAAAAACTTTTGAGATTGTGTTTTACAAAAAGTCTGATCATTAATTCATAGTCTGCGGAGGTCCGCAGAGTGGTATTAAAATTCCCGACGAGGTCATACGCGCTTCGACGTACAAACAAGGTTGGGTGAGGTGGCATCCAGCCATAATAAAATGCCGCGTTCCGGTACGGACCCGCCTTCCAGTCGCGGATGATCCTTGAGGGATTGTCTTTATCAACATATTGCATGTCGCCATAAACCATGTCAACCGATGGATTCTGAAATGCGACAGCTACCTTTTCAATAACATCATCGGCAGCATAAAAATCATCCGAATTAATAATTCCGACTACATCACCGGTAGCGAGTGCGATTCCTTTATTCATCGCGTCATAAAGTCCTTTATCCTTTTCTGAAACAACAGTATGCACGTGAGGAAACTTTTTTACAATAGAAAGTGTATTATCAACAGATTCTCCATCGATGATAATATGTTCAATATCGGGATGCGTTTGAGTGGCTACCGATTTAAGGGTATCCGTAACCGTTAGATAACTATTATAAGTGGCGGTTATGAGCGAGATTTTTAGTTCCATCTCTTAATACTTAACCGAAGGAAATTGTTTCGTATTCATAAGTTCAGGTTTAATTTTAAGAAGTCACATTGTATTCGGTCCAGTTGATCATCAAAAGTTAATTCTGATTTCTATTTATCAAACGCTGCAGTGTTATAGACCAGGTATCGGGAGTTATACCATAGGACAACTGATTACTTATTTCTCCCATTCTAAATAATTCTGCATCACTCAGTTTAAATATTTTCCGCATTGACTCCTTAATGCCTGCAACGTTGCAATCGGGCAGGCAAAACCCATTATGATTATCTATTAAAAATTTCTCAGAGGCACCCACATTTTTGGTAAGTATAAGTGGAAAGCCGGCAGCAGCAAATTCATGCGCGGTAACTCCCCACGGCTCAAAAAAAGACGGAAGTATATAAACACCTGTCTGAGAGAGATACTCCTCCATGTTATTGGGTTGAACAAACCCGAAGTGTTTTATTCCGGGGTATTCGATCCTATTTTCAAATTCCTCACCGGTACCCAAGCACCATAACTCCCAGTCATGGGGAATTTCCTGACTGATCTCCTTAAAAGCCTGCCATAATTCAAATATTCCCTTCCACTTAACATACCTCGCACAAAATATCATGCGGCGGGGAAAACCTGGTACCCTGTTCTTTTTTGTGCGGGAATATATTTCGGAAAAATAAGATTGATTGCAGCTGTATACTCCAAGATGAATATGCTTCTGATCAAAACCGAGCTTTTTTGCAAACTTCACTTGACTCTTGCCTGGGGCCCATAGATCTGAAAATATTTTTTTGAGATAAAGGGGGCTGAGAGCTGAAGCAATAATTTGCCGAAAACTTCCATTCCACACATTGTCATACCCTAATACGGTGGGTATTTTTGAAAAATACTTTCGGTTTATTTTCAGGTAATCGCGGTCACGCCAACCAGATGTATAAATAAGATCGGGTTGAAAAAGATGAATTCTTTCCTCTAACTCTTTAAAAGTATAGTCCTTCTTTTCCAGGATATCGACATTGTTATTTGCCCTAAGTTTAAAAGGAGCTTCATCCCTGATTGGCCATCTGACTATTAAAACCTGTGCGCCGGTTTGTTCGATAAAATGATCCACGCACTTTAGAAAATAATCAGCTATCTCAGTATATAAAAAAAGCGCATTTTTTGACATTCCTTAATTCCTATAGTTTACAATCTTTGGCGTTTAACTATACAATTTTCCAGTATCAGCATATCCATGTTGGTTCTTAAAAAGCAATCCAGCGCTTCCGCTGGAGAATTCACGATCGGCTCATTTTCATTAAAGGAAGTATTCAGTAGAACTGGCACGCCGGTCTTAACCCTGAATGTATCGATCAGTCTGTAAAACCGTGGAGAGATTTGTTTGTCCACAGTTTGAAGACGCCCTGTACCGTCTGCATGAGTAACTGCCGGGATAACCTTTCTTTTGTCTTCTCTGACAGGGAAAACCTTTTCCATGAATGGAACCTCGTCTGATATTTCGAAATATTCAGCCACATATTCTTTCAGAATAGATGGTGCGAAAGGCCTGAAACTTTCCCTCCTTTTAACTTTGTGGTTCAGTAATTCCTTTGCGTCCTCCCTTCTCGGATCGGCAAGAATTGAACGCCCACCCAGCGCGCGAGGACCAAATTCTGCTTTGCCGGTAAACCATCCGATTACACCGGCATTAATTATCTGGCTAGTCACTTCGTCAAAAAGTGCTTCATCTGAAATTCTTTCATATTCAATTTTCCGGCTAATCAGATACTTTTCTATTTCTTCATTTGAAAAACTGCTTCCAGTGAATGCAGAGGAAATATTTTCTGAACGCGGCAAATTTAAAGTCTGGTTGTGAACGTAAAGAGCCGATCCCATTGAAATACCTGCATCGTGTCCAGCAGAAGGAATGTAAACGTTTTTAAATTTTGTGTTCGTGGTGATCTTTCCATTAGAAACGGAGTTCTGTGCAACTCCGCCCGCTATACAAACATTTTGCAGTCCCGTTTTTCTTTGAAGATGGTCGAGCAAATGAAATATTATATTCTCCGTTGTTTTCTGAACGGACGCTGCAAGGTCTTTGTGATATTGGGTAAGTTGTTCGGAGGAGTTTCGTACCTCTCCTAATAAATTAGTTAATTCCTTTGAATACAGTGGCGCAACAACCGGAACATGATCGCTTCCATACGATATTATGCCCTGTTTTGCGGCACGGAAATATTTTAAATTGAGATCGAAAAATCCATTGTTTTGGGGCCTTATAACATTGGATAGTTTATTAACATACTTTGGTTCACCGTAAGGGGCCAGTCCCATCACCTTGTATTCATCGCCATAATTTGGAAACCCAAGCAATTGTGTTATGGCCGTATAAAACAGCCCGATGGAATGGGGAAAATCCACCGAATCAAATACTTCGAAATGATTTCCCGACCCCACTCCGCTCATTGTGGTTGTGAAATCTCCCGAGCCATCTATCGATAAAAGCGCCGCTTCTTTAAATGGAGAAGCATAAAAGGCGGATGCTAGATGGCTCCGATGATGTTCAACCTGATGAATTTTATTTTTAATCTCCCTTTTAGGGATAGAAGGATCAATAAGTAAAAAGTCATCTTCCAATGATGATACCTTGCGTGCATTATTTATTCTTTCAATGACCGCAGAAATGCCATTGGCGGGATTTTTTAAAAGAAAAAGAAATTTCTTTCCCAGTTTTGCAGAAGGATCTCTTCCTATCGAAATATGATCCACCTGATTCAGCGTTATACCGGCTTCATTAAGACAGAACCGAATCGCAGAAGAAGGAAAGCCGGCCCAATGTTTAACACGTCGAAATCTTTCTTCCTCAATGGCAGCGATCATTTTACCATTGTGAAACAAGGCTGCTGAAGAATCTGCGTGAAAAGCATTAAGACCGAGAATGTACATGATTTAATTCAATTAACTAATTGAGAAGAACGGATTGGATTCGAAAAGAACTGGATATACAATGATCTCAGGTTAGATTTTACAAAATACGTTTTTGCATACTGATATGCGCCGGTTGCCCAGATGTCGTATTCTGCCTGGCCCATTCCTGCTGCCAGATCGACAATAAGGTTAATACTAGCGGGATCTTTCAAACTAAGCGCCCATCCCGCTTTATTTGTTTCAAGATCCTGCCATGGGGTTTGATCGCTGATTAAAACTGGACGACCCGTACAAAGAGATTCGTATATAGAATAACCAAAATTCTCACCCCTGGTAAGAAGCATAAAAAGATGATGATTGGAAATCAATTGGGTAATTTCCGAATGCGGTACTTCGCCCAAAACATTCACTGTAATATTGAATGGTAAAGTTGCTATCAGCATTTTACATGCATTCCAATATTCCTTTACCTCCATATTGCCAATAATGGTGAGTTCAATACGATGTGGGGAAGTTTGTAAAATTTTCAGAATATAGTCAAGATTTTTTATTGGATGAATCCTTCCAACAAAAATCATTCTTATTTTACCGGCAATCTTTTCAGGTATTTGAAAATTATTATTGAATTCACTTGGCAGGTTTGGGAGTAAAGCAATTATTGACCTTTCTCCCATAACTTTTTTAATATCATTAACCTCACTTTCTGAAGTAGCCTGAAAGGTCAAATGCTTGTGGAAACCCAAGAGTCGAAACACTCTTAGAAAAAAGAACTTTTTAAATCTTTTGAAATGAAGAGCCGAAGGTTTTAGCATTCCCCGAGGAGCAAGAACAACTTTAGAAGATATACCACGGCGCGAGCATGCTATAAGTGGTTTCAGGGAAAATGTCAAGGAAAACATGCTGTTCAGGTAAACAATCTGAGGGTCTGTTTTTTTGATCAATGAGTCGATCTCTCCTAAATTTAAAAATCCCGGAGAAGTATACATGATCTGAAATCCTTCCTTCCTGATAAACTGATTTACCTGAATTCCTTCATATGGAACGTAACTGCCAAAGTCACTATTGGAGGTGACCACATACAAATCAAAATCTGACCTGAGATGGTGAACAAAATTAGCTACTGATCTTATGGGCCCGCCTGCCCTGAATCCTGGTTCAAACCAATCCGCAAAAATGAGGATCTTTTTTTTATTCAATTCCATTTTTTTGTAGCCAATATTCAAGAACGATAAATAGCCAAATTTCCATCCATCTCACAGAGGGATCTGATTTTAAAAATTTACCCCAATAAGAAAGAAGCGCCTTTTCATTTATAAATTCCCTTTTACTTATATCCCGAATATATTTATCGCAAAAACCGACGAGGTCCTCTTTCATCCATTTGTTCCAGGGAAATAAGAAACCTTGTTTCTTGCGGTGAATTATTTCTTCTGGTATTAAACCTTCTAATGAGTCTACTAATAATTTTTTGGGATAGGACGGAAACTTTTGAGCATCGGGAACCTGCAAAACAAATTCAACTAGTTCATGATCGAAAAAAGGCTCCCTGATTTCCAGTGAAACAGCCATGCTCATCTGGTCCATATCTTTAAGGAGGGTATTTCGAGTGTACCCGGAATATTCTGCCACAGATATTTGGCTGAGTAACGGCAAAGCATCAATTATTTCAGAGCGATCAGAAAAATCTTTACTCAGAAAGCTAATTCCATTCACAGGTAGATTTGTGAACCTGCTCAACATCTGCTGTGATATAATTTGCCGGAAGGCCGGATAGAAATGATGTATATCAGCTTCTTTTGATTGCAAAAATTGGGAAACGCGATTGCGTTTGGAACTTGCAGAATTTTTCAACGCCACAACAGCAAGATTCCGAAAAACTTTAGTTTTTTTCCATAAAGGCTTTGCCTTCATTATTTTTAGGTAATGAAAAAATAGGGGATACCCGGCAAATAATTCATCTCCTCCAACACCCGATAAAGCTACGGTGATCCCTGTATTGCGTATTGCCTTGGCAACAACATAACTGTTTACGCCATCGCCTGTCGGAGAATCCATCGCATCAAGAGCAGGTAATAATTCATTTAAGAATGTTTTGGCTTCAATTAATAAATTGTTATGCTGGGTATTAAATTTTTTAGATACCTGTTCTGCGTATTTCGACTCGTCAAATTCCCTTTCCTTGAATGCAACTGTAAAAGTGTTTATTTTTTCATTAGAATGTTTAGCCATCAGACCTACTATTGCACTCGAGTCGATACCACCAGAAAGAAAAGCACCAATAGGAACATCGCTGATCATTCTTCGCGCTACTGATTTATCCAATAGCTCCCTAACCCGGCTTTTTACTTCAACATAGTTTTTGAAATCAATTCCGGGATTTTTTTGGGCAAGGGTCCAATACCTTTTTTTTTGCACTCCGGATTTGTCAACCGTCATATACATTCCGGCTTCCAGTGAGCAGATATTTTCAATGATAGTATTAGTATCACCAACAGACCCGAATTGAAGAAATTCGGAAACCGCGATAGAGTTAAGTTTTCTCGGAACAACTCCAGAGGATAATAACGAACGTATTTCGGAGGAAAAGAGAAAGATTTTTTCAGATTTAAAATAATAAAGGGGCTTTACACCAAACCTGTCCCTTGCAATAAAAAGTTGGCTAAGCTCCGTGTCCCATATTGCAAAAGCATACATGCCGACGAGACGCTGTAAACATGCGGAACCCCATTTAATAAAGGCGGCAAGGATTACTTCAGTATCACTATTCGTTTTAAAGGGATAATCCGGAAGCAATTTCCTGATTTCCCTAAAATTATAAATTTCACCATTAAAAATAATTTTGTAACGGGAAGTCACATCATCCATTGGTTGATTCGCCCCAAGGGAAAGATCAATTATTGATAACCGTTTATGTCCCAAAGCCACTATCCTATCCTCAAAAAACCCCGTTGCGTCCGGACCCCGATGGTCAAGACAGGAAGTCATTTTTTCAATCAGTCCCTTCTTTTCCAGTTTTAATTCAAAACTTACAATGCCAGCAATACCACACATTAATTGATCTATTTAACAACAAATACTATTTCTTTGCAGTGTATGCAGTCTGTGGTAAAGCACAAAACTACCTTTCTCGAATTTTTGGGACTACTTTGCATTTTCTCTGTCTTTCTCGACAAGGCTATCAGAGGCGAGTTTTCATTTGATTTTTATTATAGCTATCCGATTTTTTTTACCTTCCTGATAACTCAGGTATTTGTTACAGGAAGATTGGTTATGCCACCACGTTGGTTTATGACTGGCATTGTGATTATTTTCGTATCGAGCGTTTTAATTTTGCTTGTATCCGGGTTACTTGGTTTCGAATTTTGGAAACAGGTCTTTGGAATATTATTTACTTCGATAATCTATTTTAATGTACTCTTCGTATTCAAATTTAATGTTCTGAACGTTTTTAATTGGTACCTCAAATTTGCATTTTATGTAGCTCTTTTTGGAGTGGTTGATAATATTTTACATATTTCGGGTATACATTTAACGTTAGTGCACAATACCAATGGGATTATATATCGGGAGTACTCAATAATGGGAGAACCCTTTTTTCTCGCCCTTGCCCTTACTCCGGCCATTGCCTATTATATGATGTCTTTTAAAAAAACCTGGAAAGAAAATAAATTTAGATTGACAATCATTTTTCTATGCTACATCGTAACCTATTCATCTATAGCTGTGACAGGTTTTGTGTTAAGTGTATTTTTTGCTCTTTATTTTAATGACTATTTTAATATACGGAAAAACAGACTGGTACTTGCACCATTTTTAATTGTGCCGATAGTCCTAATCGTTAATTTTGCAATTAATAATGTTCAGCTAATCAATGCAAGATTCACAGACACTTCGGCATTATTTTTGAGCAGCGAATTGAAAACAAGTGAAGTGGGAAGAGCAAACGCAAGCACCTTTGCACTGTATTCCAATTATATTATTGCACGGGATTCATTTTTAAAAGATCCCTTGTTTGGATCAGGGCTGGGATCGCATCCTTTAATTTATAAAGAAACCTTTCTTAAGTATTTTCCAAGCCTCTATCTGGACAGGTACGGCTCACAAAACCAACAAGACGCGAATTCTAAATTTTTAAGGCTTATGTCCGAGACAGGAATCATTGGCCTTTTCCTGTTTCTTTTTATTTTCTTCCGATTTTTCGCCTCGAAAAAGAAAATGATCACTAACGAATTGAAAGAGCTTGGCGCTATTAATTACTCAATATTCGTATATATTTTTCTGTGTCTTATAAGAAATGGCAATTATATAAACATCGGCTTTTTCCTCTTTTTGTTTCTTTACTACCTGACGTGGAAAATAATAAATTTTAAATACGCAAGTTTGTATGAATCAAGTCTCTCAAATTGATCAGGCCAATTGTCAGGAATTTTTCCGAATGATATAAGTAAATCCGTTAGATTGCCTCAAACATTCTACCTGGTAAAAGAGGTTGGCTTTTTGTAAAGACTCAGTATGCAATTTCTTCCTTTTAAACCTCATTGCCGCATATACAAAATATGATTTCAACCTGATCATCCCCCTGATTACTGAAGCAATGAATCTTCTGATAAAAGTGAAAGGTAAAGGGTGGAACAAAACATGTAAATGGTAATCTATTCCGAATCGGGATCC
>JBDTMM010000089.1:0-8162 GCA_039934275.1 Flavitalea sp.
TGCACCAGGGCAAAATTGCCGAAATGGCTACCGGTGAAGGTAAAACCCTGGTATCTACCCTACCCGCCTACCTTAATGCCCTTACAGGTATGGGCGTACACATTGTTACGGTAAATGATTACCTGGCCCGTCGTGACAGTGAATGGAACGGCACCATTTATGAGTGGCTGGGACTTACGGTTGACTGTATTGACAAACATCAGCCCAACAGCAATGAAAGAAGAAATGCGTACGCGGCCGATATTACTTATGGAACAAATAATGAATTCGGCTTTGATTACCTCCGTGATAATATGGTGCACAGTCCGGAAGAAATGGTGCAGCGAAAACACCACTACGCCATGGTTGATGAAGTGGATAGTGTATTGATCGATGATGCGAGAACACCATTAATTATTTCCGGCCCGGTTCCAAAAGGAGATGAGCAGCAATATCACGTGCTTAAACCAAGGGTAGATAAACTGGTGGAAATGCAAAAGCAGGTCACCAACAAATATTTGAACGAAGCAAAAAAACATTTCGCCGAAGGTGACGATGATCCAAAAAGCGGTGGACTTGCATTAATGCGCGCATATCGCGGATTACCAAAGGCAAGCGCACTGATTAAGTTTTTAAGCGAGCCTGGCGTGAGAGTGAAATTGCAGAAGTCAGAGAATTATTTTCTGGCCGATCAGCAAAAAGAAATGCCAAGGGTTGATGAAGAATTGTATTTCCACATCGACGAAAAAAATAATTCAGTAGAGCTGACCGATAAAGGCATATCGGCAATTACAAAATCCGGAGAAGATCCCGAATTCTTTTTGCTTCCGGATATTGGTGTTCAATTGGCAGAAATAGATAAAACAGAGGAAACGCCGGAAGAAAAATTACAACAGAAAGAATTATTGCTGAATGATTATTCCATTAAGGCGGATCGCATACACACTGTTCAGCAATTATTAAAATCATATACTTTATTCGATAAGGACGTTGAATACGTAGTCATGGACGGCGCAGTGAAAATCGTTGATGAACAAACGGGCCGAATCCTGGATGGACGCCGTTACAGCGATGGTTTGCACCAGGCGATCGAAGCAAAGGAAAATGTAAAGATCGAAGCCGCCACACAAACCTACGCAACGATAACGCTGCAGAATTATTTCCGTATGTACCACAAGCTTTCAGGCATGACCGGTACAGCCGAAACAGAAGCTGGCGAACTGTGGGACATTTATAAATTAGACGTGGTAACCGTTCCTACCAATGTGGTGGCGATACGGAAAGATCACCAGGATCTCGTTTATAAAACAAAGCGTGAAAAATACAAAGCGTCGATAGAAGAAATAGAAAAATTGCGCAACGAAGGAAGGCCCGTACTTGTTGGTACCACTTCGGTTGAAGTGAGTGAACTATTGAGCAAGATGCTGCAGGGAAAAAAAATTCCCCACAATGTGTTGAATGCAAAACAACACTCGCGTGAAGCGCAGGTAGTTGCTGAAGCAGGTTTTGCCGGAGCTGTTACCATAGCAACAAATATGGCCGGCCGTGGTACGGATATTAAACTCGGACCAGGCGTTAAAGAGGCTGGTGGTTTGGCGATCATAGGAACGGAGAGGCACGAGAGCCGCCGTGTAGACAGGCAGCTGCGTGGTAGGGCAGGACGCCAGGGCGATCCCGGTACCACTCAATTTTATGTTTCTCTGGAAGATGACCTGATGCGTTTATTCGGCAGCGAAAGAATTGCATCTATCATGGATAGGTTTGGTTACAAGGAAGGTGAAGTGATACAGCACAGCATGGTAACCAAGAGCATTGAAAGGGCACAGAAAAAAGTTGAAGAAAATAACTTCGGTATAAGAAAAAGATTGCTTGAATATGATGACGTGATGAATAAACAACGAAATGTTGTTTACAAAAAAAGAAGTCACGCATTATTTGGAGAAAGGCTAGCTCTGGATTTGGACAATGCCTTTTATGGTGTTGCGGAAGGACTCATCAGTTCATTCCAGGAACAACAGGATTTTGAAGGATTCAAATTAGCGGCGATTGTTAATTTCGGAATTGATAGTTCTATTACCCAGGAACAATTCTCTAAAGGAAATCCGAATGAGCTCGCAGAAAAATTATACAGTGAATCAATAGGAAGGTACCAGCAAAAAAAGGTTGATCTTGAAAAACAATCGGTACCGGTATTTACCAATATCCGCCAGCAACAAGGTTCTCATATTGAAAATGTAGTGGTTCCTTTTTCCGATGGGAAAAAAGCAATACAGGTATTATCGAACCTAGGAAAAACGATCGATACCAAGGGAAAAGAATTGGGAAATGCGCTCGAAAGGCAGATCACGCTTTCTATAATTGATGATTCGTGGAAAGAACACCTGCGAGCGATGGATGATCTGAAACAAAGTGTACAGACCGCTTACCTCGAACAAAAGGATCCGCTCATTATTTATAAGATCACCGCATTCGACCTGTTTAAAAATATGGATGGAGAGGTGAACCGTGAAATAGTAAGTTTTCTTTGCCACAGCAGCATTCCTGTAGAACAAAATAGTAACCAGATCAGGGAGGGAAGGGAACAGAAAACCGACATGAGCAGGATGCAGGCCAACAAAGAAGCCATCGATGCACGCGGCGATGATTATGCAGCGAACGAAAACGATTACTTCGACCCATCTTCCAATGTAAAACAGGCCCCCGTAAAGGTTGGACCGAAAGTGGGAAGAAATGATCTTTGTCCGTGCGGCAGCGGAAAGAAATTCAAGAACTGTCACGGCAAGGACCAGGCATAGATATTTATTAATGGGCATAGCTTCTTACATCGATCACACCATTCTTAAACCCACCACTTCACCGGAAGACGTAAAGCGTGTTTGTAGTGAAGCGCTGGAATATCATTTTGCGGCGGTGTGTATTCCACCACCATTTGTAAGAACTGCAAAGGAAGTGCTAAAGGCAACCGATGTAAGAGTAGCCACAGTAGTTGGGTTTCCCTTTGGATATTCTGTGGCACTGGCCAAACTCGCCGAAGTGAAACAGGCAATAAAAGATGGCGCAGATGAGCTGGACATCGTTATTAATCTTGCAGCGATGAAAAGCGGCTCCTGGTCGTACCTCGAATCAGAAATTGAATTACTGATAGAACCCATACACGCTGCGGAAAGAATTGCAAAAGTGATTATAGAATCCGGCATACTTTCGGATGAGGAAATAATTAAATGCTGTGCTATTTATACAAAGGCAAAAGCGGATTTTGTAAAAACATCCACTGGCTATGCGGAGAAGGGAGCAAGTGTGGAAGCCGTGCAACTGATGAGGGCCAATTTACCATCTGGTATAAAGATCAAGGCATCGGGAGGGATAAGAACTTTCACATTCGCGCAGCAATTAATAGATGCGGGAGCAGATAGGTTAGGTTGCAGTTCGGGTGTTGATATTATAAAGCAGTCAAATGAATAAATTACTCTTCATCTTTATTTTAGCAGCATGTAATGCGCAGGCACAAACTGCGCAGGAAAGTATTGTTGTAAAAAAAGATCCACGCGTAAACATGCTCGTGAGCAAGCAGGCTGAAATAAATGAAGTGACCACGCGTAATGCCCGCCGCTCGGGTGCAGGGTTCAGGATACTGGTGATCAGTTCCAACAACCGCAACAAAGTCATCGACGCAAAAACTAAAATGTACCAGCAGTTCCCCGAACTGAAAGCATACATGATGTACCAGTCGCCATTTTTCAGACTGAAGGTGGGGAACTTTAAAGAAAGGGAAGATGCAGAAGAATATCTTGGCTCCATTCAGAAATTATTCAAGGATGGCAGCGTTTACGTTGTTCCCGATACGATAGAAGTAAAACTCGACTCCGATAATTAACTCCTTTGCGTCTTTGCGTTCCCTTTGCGCCTTTGCGTGAAACCCTCTCCACAAAAAGATTTCACGCAAAGGCGCAAAGGTTAGAATTCAGTCATCGCACCCAGCCACGCCATCATCTGCACCCCGTAAGTAATCGCCGATTCATCAATATTAAAATTTGGAGTGTGCACGCCGGCAGTAATTCCTTTTGCGATATTCCCTATTCCCAAACGATAAAAACACCCCGGAATTTCATGGGAGTAGTATCCAAAGTCTTCAGCACCCATTCTCATTTCGGTTGTTTCGATATTCTCCTCTCCTAAATAATCTTCGGCAAGTTTCCTTGCTACCACATACAACGCTTCATTGTTCATCACTGCGGGATACCCTACATCTACCTTTACGTCGATAGTAGCGCCCATGCCGGTTGCAGTAGATTCTGCAATTCTTTTAATTAATGTGTGTGCCTTGAAGCGCCAAGTTTCATCAAGCGCCCGAAAGGTGCCCATCAGTTTTACTTCGTTTGGAATAACGTTAGTGGTGTGGCCTCCCTGTATCGCACATATAGAGAGTACAGATGGAGTGAACGGATCGTTGTTTCTGCTGATCACCTGCTGCAGTGCAACAATAATTTGTGACGCCACCAATATGGTATCTACGGTTAAATGCGGGGCCGCGGCATGACCGCCATTTCCTTTAATGGTAAAATAGAGTTCATCTGCGCTTGCCATTACTTTACCCGGACGAAAACTCAATTTGCCGGCTTGTAAACCGGAGTGTACGTGTAAGCCGAATATTGAAGTGGGTGCAGGATTTTTTAATACGCCTTCCTTTATTAAAATACTTGCGCCTCCCGGATTTCTTTCTTCACCGGGTTGAAAGATCAGTTTCACGGTTCCTTCCCATTCCTCTTTCAGTTCATTTAATATTCTTGCTGCGCCAAGCAGGCAGGTGGTGTGTACATCGTGACCACAGGCATGCATGATGCCTTTGTTCTGTGATTTATATGGAACATCATTTGCTTCTTCGATAGGCAATGCATCCATATCTGCTCGCAGCGCGATCACGCGTTTGTTTGGGTTCTTTCCTTTTATCAAACCGATCACGCCGGTACCACCCATCAGTTTATATTCGATGCCGAACGAGTCTAGTTGTTTCTGTACGTATTCGGAGGTAAGAAATTCGTGGTAGCTCAGTTCGGGATGTGCGTGTAGATGGTGGCGCACTTCAATAAAGGAAGAAGCATATAAAGCAGCGCGTTCTTGTATTTTTTCTTTTAGCGTAGACATTTACTGGATTATAAATGAACAAGGGGCATCAGGCCTGGGCAGTTGGGCCACCAAAATTTAATGGCAGTTGCACTTCTTCGAGATCGGGTATCTTACCATTGATGGTTTCGAACCTGGTGATGTACTCGGTGATGGCCTTCATGAATCGTTTGGCGTGCTGTGGTGTGAGAATGATCCTCGATTTCACTTTACTTTTAGGTGTTCCCGGCATTACGTTTACAAAGTCGATCACAAACTCTGCATGTGAATGGGTAATGATTGCAAGATTTGAATAATTACCCTCGGCTACTTCTTCCGAAATTTCTATGTTGAGTTGATTGGGTACAGGTGGTGTTTGCTCACTCATAAAACAAATTTACGGATATTCATATCATCCCTTCATCAGCAAAGCTAAAATAGCCCTCGTCACTTACAATGATGTGATCTAGTACACGGATGTCGAATAGTTTTGCGGCCTTAAATATAGTGCCTGTCAATTCTTCATCTGCCCTGCTTGGTCTGAGACTTCCGGATGGATGATTATGAAAAAGAATAATAGACACTGCATCTTCAGCGAGCGCCTTCTTTAATATGATCCTTGGGTCGGCAACGGTTGCGGTGATGCCGCCCTCGCTGATAATTTCGTAGTGTTTAACGCGGTTTGCGCGGTTGAGAAATATTACACCGAACACTTCGTGGTGAAAATCTTTTAATTCAGACTGGATGTAAAGGGCAATGTCCTGGCTTCCTTTTACAAATAGTTTATCGATGGTGTTGAGAGAAAACCTTCTTCTCCCCAACTCCAGCGCTGCTTTGATGATGATGGCCTTGACCTCCCCTATGCCTCGTACTTTCATATAGTCTGTGAGGGTTAGTTTGCCCAGTATGCCTAGATCGTTCTTTCCAATAACGAGAAGGTCCTTGGCGAGGTCAACCGCCGATCGTTTAGGGGTTCCGTTGCGGATAAGGATTGCCAGTAACTCGGAGTCGCTTAGGTGCTGGCTGCCTTTAGATCGTAATTTTTCCCTCGGACGATCGTCTTTTGCCCAATTTTTAATTGGGTAATTGTGCTCTTGCATAGATCAATGATAGCGACTATTTTTATCCTGAAAATGTACTAAATAACAGATTATCGCCGTTATTGTACCGTATCCGGGAACCTAAGAAAACTATTAAATCCAGAACCATGAAACGTAAAACTACCTTCTCTGCCATTGGCGGCTATCAGCCCTTCCTTTTTTGCATAGGAATGTATTTTGTAGCCTTATTTTTTTCTATTTTTATTTGTTCGGCCATTTTTTACGCTGTGAACCCTAAGGTGAACATTGCCAAGACAGGGAATACTTCAACAGATAAAACAGCATTGGCAGGAAAACAGATGTTCCTGACCGTTGCCAATAAATAAGAATTAGCATTTGGTGGTGTTATATTAATTGCAACCGGGTTATTCAGTTAATCCGGTTGAAATTTTTTATGCCAGCCCGTCCCTTTAATCTGAACCATAGCTTTATCTTCGCCACAATTAATCAGGTATGGAACGTTCGCCAAAGATCTTTTCCGGTACGGGATCACAGTACCTGGCCGAAAAAATAGCCCTTAGATTCGGCATCCCATTAGGAAAAATAACCATTTCCAAATTCAGCGATGGAGAGATCCAACCGGTATATCAGGAGAGTATTCGGGGAGACATGGTGTTCCTGGTCCAGAGCACGTTTTCCCCCGCCGAAAACATCCTGGAATTATTGCTCATGATCGACGCTGCCCGACGGGCAAGTGCCTATAAAGTGGTGGCTGTTATCCCTTATTACGGATATGCACGCCAGGACCGCAAAGACAAGCCTCGCGTGGCCATAGGCTCAAAGCTGGTAGCCAATATGCTGGTAGCGGCAGGTGCAGACAGGGTAATCACTATGGACCTTCATGCACCCCAGATCCAGGGTTACTTCGATATACCCGTGGATCACCTCGATAGCTCCGCCATTTTTATCCCTTACATAGAACAACTTCAAATCGAAAACCTTACCTTTGCCGCCCCCGATGTGGGAAGTGCGAACAGGATAAGAGAGATTGCCAGTTATTTCAATGCAGAAATGGTGATTTGCGATAAACACCGTAAACGCGCCAATGAAATAGCAAGTATGGTGGTAATTGGAGATGTGGCAGACAGGAACGTAGTGCTGATAGACGATATATGTGATACAGGGGGAACATTGGCGAAGTCGGCAGGACTGTTGAAAGATAAGGGTGCCCGCAGTGTAAGAGCATTTTGTACACATCCTGTTTTAAGCGGCAACGCTTACTCGAATATAGAGAACAGCGTGCTGGAAGAATTGGTGGTTTGCGATACCATCCCACTTCGTCAGAAAATATCCAAGATCAAGGTACTGTCGGTATCAGAACTATTTGCAGTAGCGCTGCGGAATGCTTACGAGAATAAGAGCATTACCAGTCTTTTCATCCACAGCCAGCTGAAGAACAGGTAAATCAATAATTAATAATACAATGAAATCAATTACAATCGAAGGACAACTGAGGACCGAAACCGGCAAAAAGCATACCCGCCAGCTTCGCTCTCAGGGACTCGTACCTGGTGTAATTTATGGGGGTTCTCAGGAAGTGAATTTTGCCGCTCCTGTGCTGTCATTTAAACATCTTGTGTACACGTCAGAGTTCCAACTTGCGCAGATCAATGTAGGCGGGGCAACTTACCGTTGCATCCTCAAGGATGTACAGCTGAACAAAGTAACCGATGAGCTTGCTCATCTTGATTTTCTTGAGCTTGTGGAAGACAAGAAAGTTGTAGCAACAATTCCCATCAAATTCACCGGAACCGCAATTGGCGTTAAAGGTGGCGGAAAGCTGGTTACAAAAATGAAAACTTTAAAAATCAAAACCCTCCCGAAATTCCTGAAAGAGAATATTGAAGTAGATCTTACCCATCTTGAGCTGAACGAAAACATCAGGGTAGAAGATGTAAAGGATATGAATTATGAGATTATGAACTCGCCACGTATCCCGATCGCTTCTGTAGTGATGACACGCCAGCTGAAACAAGAGGAAGC
>JBDTMM010000090.1:0-8090 GCA_039934275.1 Flavitalea sp.
CGAAATCAACACTACGTTGGGCAGAATACTTTGCAGTTCCGCGTAATTCGATCTGTTTTATCTGGAAGAACAGTTTGCCCTTTTCATCGCTACCGGGAATGTAATTAAATTGATAATTACCCGTCTGTGATCCGTCTGGCGAAGCATTGAGTGTTGATACAATCGTGAATACCTTCCCATCTGTGCTCGTTAATATTTCATAGCTGCGATCGCTGGTTTCGTTGGTGGTATGCCAGTTCAGATTTACCGACCGGTCTCTTTTATTTGCTGTAAATGAGGTGATGGTTTTTGCAAGTATTGAGGGATTGCTGTAAATATAAGTGAGGCTCATTTTGATCTGGTCAACGGCTTGTCCTTTAAAGTCAATGTTAGGGCCCGACTGTGAGTAACCTACTTCAGGACTATATTGAAAATCTACTGTTCCAGGTCCCATATAGTCTGCCGTGTTATAGAGTGCTTGATTAATTACTGTGTCTCCTGATGCAAACTGTAACGCCGATGGAGCGTAGAAGTCAGGTCCGGAGTTCGGTACGCCATCAGAAGCAGAAAGTATTTTATTGGGACGGGTATTGGTGAAATCATAAATGAGCGGTGTAGATAATGTGGTGCCATCGATTACATCCGATCTCAAAATTTTAATCTTGGCAGTTCCCAGTACGGCATCCTTATTTTCGATGGTATAGCTATAGCTCCAACTTAAAACAGAGGCTATTCTAACCTCTCCTAATGTTCCTAAAGAAGCACTAAATTTTGGAAATGAAAACTGATATGGAGCAAATACCGATCCCGTACCATTTACGGTAGTATCGTATGTAAGTTTAGTAATAATTGTTTGCTGTGAATGAGCCGTCAGGGCTATTGCTGACAACAATATAAAAGTAGCAAGGAGTAGACTTGTTTTCATGGATAAATGGATTAGGGTATTAACTCCAAAATACTCAAAAAAGTATGGGAAAGCAAGCTTAATCTCTTTTCATTTCCAGCGTGAAACCCACTGTGGTGCCCACATCCGGCGTACTTCGCACGTGAATACTCTGACCGTGGGCCTCGATAATATGCTTGCAAATGGCCAGCCCCAGGCCAGTACCGCCCTTATCGCGGCTGCGGGCCGCATCGGTCCTGTAGAAACGCTCAAATATTCTTGGAAGGTGTTCCTCTTCAATACCAATCCCATCGTCGGTGATCTCTACCAGCACGTGCCGGTCGTCTGTGATGTACACGCTGGCGGCAATCGAGCCATTTTGCTTGCCGTATTTAATGGCGTTTTCAACGAGATTGATCAGCACCTGCCTGATCTTTTCCTTGTCTGCAAGCACAGTAATAGGCGTTTCGCAGCCCTTCTTAATGATGAGGTTTATTTTCTTGGTATCCGTTTTTATGCTTAGGGAATCGTACACTTCCCGGATTTGTTCCTGGATAACAAAATTCTGTTTGTATAACAGCTGCTCGCCGCTTTCGAGCCGGGTAATTTCATCGAGGTCGTTGATGAGGTTCACCAGCCTGTCGGCATTTTTTGCGGTGTTCTCGAGAAATTTTTTCCTTACCAGTTCTTCTTCCATCGCGCCACTGAGCAGGGTTTCTACATAACCCTGAATTGCAAAAATGGGTGTTTTGAATTCGTGGGCCAGGTTCTGTAAAAATTCCTTGCGGTAGGCTTCATTGCGTTGGAGCAATTCGATCTGTTCGTTCTTTTTTTCCATCCATGCTTCCACATCTTCCCGTACTTCGTCGATATTTTTCTGAGGCAGGATGTATTTAAAGTAGATTTCCTCTTTTTTGGTTGCCTTGGTTTGATTGATCAGTTTATAGATCAGTTTTATTTTCCTGTAAATGAATTTTTCAAAAGTGAACCTGATCAAACCATAACTGCCGAGCCAGATGACGATGAATGAAATGAAAACCGTTTCCCACTTGTAGGTAAAAAAATAAATGCCGCCTCCTATTGGAATACTTAGCGCAAGCGCAATCAGGGCGGATAGCTGGTTTGGGGAGAGGTTTTTACCTGAGAACATGAATAAAGCTAACCATTACTTACAAATCGAATTTATACCCTACCCCTTTTACCGTTGTAATGCAGTCCACACCCAGCTTTTGCCTGATTTTTCGGATGTGCACGTCAATTGTTCTGTCGCCCACTATAACGTCATTGCCCCAAACCTGGTTCAGTATTTCGTTTCTGAGAAATACACGACCGGGTTTTGCTGCGAGCATGTGTAACAGTTCGAATTCTTTTTTGGCGAGCATCACGGGGTTGCCGTCGATGGTTACTTCAAATTTAACCGGGTCTATCTCGAGGTTGGCAATGCTGATGACCGTGCTGTCGGGTTCTTTTATTATTCTTCGGAACAGTGCATTGACTTTGCTCAGCAGAACCTTCGGGCTTATGGGCTTGCTAACATAGTCGTCCGCACCGGTTTCAAGCCCCTTTACTTCAGAATTTTCGTCGCTGAGCGCAGTTAAAAAGATGATTAACGTTTGATTAAAAGCGGGTTGCGACCGGAGTATTTCGCAAACCTGGACGCCATTTTTCTTTGGCATCATGATATCGAGGATGATCAGGTCGGGTTTTATTGATTTTGCTTTTGCCAGCGCATCATCACCATCTTTTGCCGTTGAAACCTGGTATCCTTCGCGGGAAAGGTTGTAGGCCACGATCTCCAGAATATCGGGTTCATCATCTGCAATCAGTATTTTCTTAGAGTTCGACTCCATTGACAAAATTTACGCAAAGTTAATTTTCCGGTTCATGAAACAATATATGCCGGGTTATGAAATTGTTAAGGCAACCTATTAGTTGTATTTTTACTCTTTATAAACTATGAATAACCGTCTTCTGTCCCTCTGTATCATTTTTCTGCTCTGCGCCGCAGTTGCCAGGGCTCAAACGGCTTATACATTCAAGATCGCTACGGATCGCATGCTGTTTCACGACCAGGTGGATAAACAGCAAAAGCAACTACTCGATAAAGAGGGTGAAATAAAACTTTCCGATGACGAATCGGTAAACCTCCAGGTGGGCGATGCGGTGATCCGCCAGGTAGATGACCTGCAGGAAAAGATAGAACTGGATTCCACACTTACCGGACAGGTAAAAGTAAAATCACTGAAAAGTATTGAAACCCTTTTGCACGGCTTCAATATCAATAAAAATAAAAAAGATTTCCCTGCGTCGATGGCACAGGACATGCTCTCTGCTTTCAAAGAATGTTTATACCTCGATAGAAATGGAGAAAGCATAGAACCGGTCATTGCAAAAAATGAATACGCTGTGGGCAAACTGGTAGTGGATTGTTTTATCTACCCCACCGAAAATGCCGGTGTAATGCCTTCGCACGTAATTCTTGTAAGAAAATACCTCGAGATTCACCCCGACGAAATTCTTCCGGAACTGAATAAAAATCCAAACTATCCATTCACGGATACATTTATCGAACTGGCCGCGCACCGCGACATTCGGAAATTATATGATTATGCTGCTGCACGAAATTCATTGGGAAACCGCATCCGCAACCATCCCGATTCTCTGGTACGCTTGATCGCAACGATCGCACAAAGCAAAAGCGGGCAATTGTATTTTCCATTCCTCGATAATTTAATGGCGAACAAGATAACGCTCGCCGACATTGATAAAGTTAAAGACGATGACCTTGAATATTACAGGCTGCTGGTAAAAACCAGGATCGAATATGCACAACGAATTTTGCCCCCTTTCAAAGATTCGATCATGGGAATGCAGGCACTTACCGACCGCATGGCCAGCAAGGCAAAACAATATTTTATCAGGGAGATCAATGCCCTGCATACGGTTAACAATGAAAATATCCGTTTCAAAAGGCTAGATGGATTATCGCCGCAGGAACTATATTACCTCATCGTGCTTGGCGAAGATGAAATTTACACGTCGAGTTATTTGAACGTGTATAAAAGAATATTCCAGCGAATGGCCATTCCGCGTGGGGATAGTTTATTGCTAAGCGTTAATGGTGATTATTTCAGGAAGTTTATTAAGATGGCCGCGGGATATAATACCCTCAACGATTTTTTGAGCAAGATGGATAAAGCAAACGCCACCACCACCATGAAGGCATTTGTCATTCATCTGGAAACAACAAAGGGTTTGGAGGAAGCTGTTGATGTGGCCGATTCGTATAGCAGTATTATGGATAAAAATCTTCCTCTTGCAAAATTTATTTCTTCCGAAGTAAACTGGAACCTCGGCCGTAACATTGCCGACAATAATAAAAGAGGAATGGTTATTTATAACCTGCTCAATGTATTGTTCCAGTCGGCCGATTCAAATACCAATGTCGATCTCTCCAAACAACTGGGTATTGCATCCATTTACGGACAGGAATATAACTCCCTGACCGATGACAGTGGCCGGGTGGTACAGCAGGTGTTTTTTTATGGTGATGAAGACAAGGATGGTCAAAACTCGTTCGTGAATTTCATGAACATGTTTAAGAATAAAACGGAATGGAAAGTGCTGATGAATGAAAACTGGGCAACCATCACTTCATTAAAAGGAAAACCTGTTTTAATATTTGCAAACCGACCGTTGTTGGGTGATGATGATCCGGATGCAAAGGCGCAGGCAAAACTCGATGATTATTTAACCGATAATAATTTCAAACCTTCTATAATCATTCACCGCGGACACAGTTACCACCTTGCGTCAACATTAAAACAGTTAAGTCCTTCTGCAAAAATTGTGGTGCTTGGGTCCTGCGGGGGATATAATAATTTAAACGAAGTGCTTACCATTTGTGAGGATGCACAGATCATTTCTTCAAAACAGGTGGGTACAAAAACCGTGAACGAGCCCATACTTCAGGCGATCAATACCAGTTTACTCCAGGGCAAAAATATTGACTGGATCACCATTTGGCGCGGCCTCGAAGCTCGTTTTAAGGATGCTGCCTCCCGTGAAAAATTCGAAGATTATATTCCTCCTTACAAAAATCTTGGGGCAATACTCATTAAAGCCTACCGGAAATCCATGGCGGAGTGAATTTTTTCACGTAAAGCGTCCAAAGGTTTCGCGCAAGGCCGCAAAGGATATTAAAAACAATCTTGCGCCTTTGCGTGAAACAAGTGAACAGGCGAAACATTTCCCCCAAACCCGGTAAATTTGCGAAATGTCCACAGTTTCCCCGGCGAAAAAAGTTTTTGATGTCAGCCTGTTAAGAAGAGTTCTGCAATTCGCTGCCCCATATAAAAACAAGTTTTTTATATCACTTGCGCTGGCTATAATCCTCGCATTATTTTCGCCGCTTCGTCCATACCTGGTTCAGCTCACCATTAATAAATATATAAAAAATGGCGTAGATGGATCACCGTTAGTAAAGGACCAGATGGAAAAACTGATCATCTGGATCACCATTATACAAATTGGTTTATTATTGATAGAGTCTGCTTTCCGCTTTTATTTTACTTTCCTTACTTCGTGGCTCGGACAAACTGTTGTTAAGGACCTTCGCGTAAAGGTGTATGAAAAAATACTCGGGCTCAATTTATCCCAGTTCGATAAAACACCCATCGGTACACTCACCACGCGCACCATTAATGACATTGAATCCATCAACGACATTTTTGCGGAAGGACTGATCCCCATCATTGCGGACCTGTTATCGATCATCTGCATTTTAATTTTCATGTTTTACATCGACTGGAGGCTAACGCTCATGTGCCTGGCGCCGTTCCCGTTTTTAATAATCGCTACTTACATATTCAAGGAAAGCGTTAACAGGTCATTTATAAGGGTGCGTAATGCGGTGGCGCAATTGAATGCATTTGTACAGGAACACATCACCGGCATGCAGGTGGTGCAGGCATTTGCCGCCGAGGATAAGGAGTTTAAAAAATTCAGGGAGATCAATAAGGAGCATCGCAACGCGAACATCAACGCTATTTTTGCCTATTCCATTTTTTTCCCGGTGGTTGAAATAGTGCTCGCCGTTGGAACTGCGCTGATGGTTTGGTGGGCCGCCACAAATGCCTTTCACATGCCGGCTGCCGATGCATCGGCGCTGATCGGTAAAATGGTTTCGTTTTATTTATGTCTGAATTTACTTTTCCGGCCTTTAAGGGTTATCGCGGATAAATTCAACGTGCTGCAAATGGGCATGGTTGCTAGCGAAAGGGTGTTTAAGGTGCTCGACAACCCCGATTATATTATTAATGAAGGAACTTATTCACCCACTGCCATTACGGGAAAGATTGAGTTTGATAAAGTATGGTTCGCCTATACCGACGACCGTTATGTGCTGAAAGACATTTCCTTTAGGGCCGATCCCGGCGAAACAATTGCTATTGTTGGGCATACCGGTAGCGGAAAAACCTCCATCATCAGCCTCATGAACAGAGTGTATGAGATCAATAAGGGGGAGATCAGGATCGACGACGTACCCATCGACCAATTCGAATTGATGTCTCTCAGGAAAGACATCGGAGTGGTTCTGCAGGATGTATTCCTGTTTTCGGGGTCCGTGCTGGATAATATCACCCTTCGAAATCCTTTGATCACGCTCGACCAGGTGATCGAAGCAGCCAAAATGATAGATGTGCACGATTTCATCATGCAGTTGCCTGGCGGCTATGATTATAATGTAATGGAAAGGGGCAGCACTCTTTCGTTGGGGCAGCGACAGCTGATCGCCTTCATCAGGGCGCTTCTTTACAATCCTTCCATCCTTATACTCGACGAGGCCACCTCTTCCATCGATACTGAAAGCGAAATGCTGATCCAAAGAGCCATCGACACGCTGATTTCCGACCGCACGGCTGTTGTGATAGCCCACAGGCTGTCCACCATACGGAAGGCCCACCGCATCATTGTTTTAGATAAGGGCGAGATCAGGGAAATAGGCACCCACGATCAACTGCTTGCTATGGGCGGATTTTATGCCAATTTGTACTATATGCAGTTCGAAAAATCGAAAATATAGCTTTCATCGTTTGCCATTTTTAACTACTCCAGCCTTATCTTTGCGGCAAATTTAGAAACGGGTATGTTAAATGGGAGAGTAAAATCCTTATTGGTGGCGGGTTTCAGCCTTTTTTTCTGTATGTTTTTCGGCGTTTCAAAGGCACAGGAAACAAACCATAACGGACACCAGGAAGCTGCCTCTTTAGCTGGTGAGAAGAAGGAGAAAATTTTTGATGCCAACGAGGTAATCTTCGCGCACGTTTTGGACTCCCATGAGTTTCATTTTCTAAGCTATAAAGATGCTGAAGGAATGGAGCATCACGCAACGATTCCCCTACCAGTAATACTTTATTCACCTCAAAAGGGATTTTCCGCTTTTATGTCCTCAGCCTTTCATCATGGCGAGCGTGAAGTGGATGGGTATACGCTTGAAGGAAATAAGATAGTACCTACAGATCCTGATGTAACCGTATATGATATATCTCTGACCCGCAATGTGGTACAAATGTTTATCGCTTTAGCCCTGCTGGTTTTTCTGCTTACAAACATTGCTAAAAAATATGGACGGGGCATTGGGGTAAACAAAGCACCTACCGGTTGGCAGAATGCCATTGAGCCGGTTGTTACTTTCTTAAGAGATGAAGTGGCTAAGCCTAACCTGGGTCATTCCTATTTAAAGTTCCTGCCCTATTTACTAACAGTTTTCTTTTTCATTCTTATCAATACCATGATCGGGCTTATCCCGGGAACGGCCAATGTAACGGGCAATATTGCCTTTACTGCTGTGCTTGGAGTAATATCATTCATCGTTATTTCAGTTAATGGAAATTCGCATTACTGGGGTCATATATTCAATCCCCCGGTACCTGGTGCTATAAAACCAATACTTATTCTTGTTGAAGTGCTGAGTGTTTTTACAAAGCCTTTTGCGCTGATCATCCGTCTTTTTGCAAATATGGTTGCTGGTCATATTATCATCATCTGTCTTATTTCGCTGATATTTATTTTTGGCGGTTTAAGCAGGGGAGTGGGATGGGGCTTTTCACCGGTATCTATCGCTTTTTCGGTATTTATTTATTTGATAGAGCTTTTGGTGGCCTTTATCCAGGCTTTCATATTTACCAACCTGACGGCGGTGTTTATTGGTCAGGCGATTGAAAAC
>JBDTMM010000091.1:0-8068 GCA_039934275.1 Flavitalea sp.
AGGAAAGTAAAATTGCTTAGGAAAAATTAATTTTAAAACTTATGATGAAAAACACCCTTTTACTGCCTAAAAAAGCGAAGGCGAAAAATTACGTGTAAAATGATACATTTTATTTTTGATAAAATTGGTATCCCTATACTGATAGTGATTAATGTTTTGTTACTCTTTTTGGAAACTCAGTTTCAATTAAGGAAAAGGGTTCAGAGAAAACGAACTAGAACAATCATTAATACAGTTGTGTCTATTCCTGCATTCGCACTATTAAGGTTTGCTTTTTTACCTGTAATGGTCTGGATTGCCTATAAAAATCAGGACTGGCAATTGGGTTTAAATTACTTGTATAATTTGCCCTCATGGACAAAGGCGATCATTGCCTTTTTAATTCTTGATTATGGAAATTATGCATGGCATATTTTAAATCATAAGCTTCCTTTCTTATGGCGCTTTCATTTGGTGCATCACACGGATCATGATTTGGATATAACAACGGCTTTTCGTTTTCATTTTGGTGAATTGATTGGTTCTGTTTTCTTTCGGGGAGCCATTACATTTTTAAGCGGCGCTTCGCCGGAAACAGTTTTAATTTATGAAATTATCTTTGAGGCTGCTACACAATTTCATCACAGCAACTGGAAGCTGCCTTTTGCATTTGAAAAAATGTTAAATAAACTGATTGTTACACCCCGGATGCATGGTATTCACCATTCTGTAGTAAGGGCTGAAACGGATTCTAACTTCTCTGTGATCTTTTCTTTCTGGGATAGGCTGCATTCTACTGTAAGGCTTAATGTAGCACAGGATAGGATAGTAATAGGCGTCCCAACTTATCAAAATGCTGAAGAGTTAACTGTAGGTTATTTATTAAAACTCCCTTTTACAAAAATCAGGCAATGGAAAGCTGAAGGAACCCCATTGAATATGCCAAAATCTAGTGAGAATATAAATGTGTTGAATAAATAAAAGAACAGGCATGAGAACGTGTTTACTTATTCTATTTTCAGGCTTATTCCAACCTGCTATGCCACAGGTAAAGAGTAAATCGTTTCAATTATTATTGAATATAATCTTATCGGATAAAACACCAGTCATTAATGTAAAAGAAGCAGCAGCAAATAAAAACAGTTATACTTTTTTGGATGCAAGAGAAGCCAGAGAGTATACTGTAAGCCACATACCCGAAGCCCGATTTGTGGGTTCCAATCAATTTGAATTATCTGCAATTAGTGACCTGCCAAAAAACACGCCGATAATAATTTATTGTTCAGTAGGGAAGCGCAGTGAAAAGATCACAAATAAATTATTGAAAGAAGGATATAGAAACGTCCACAATTTGTACGGAGGAATTTTTGAGTGGGTAAATGAAGGGAACTGTGTAGTAGATAAGGAGAATAAGTCAACGAATAAAGTTCATGCTTATGGGCGCTTTTGGGGACAATGGTTAGAGAAGGGTGAAAAAGTGTATTAAATAGAGCAGTATAGAAGTAATTCAACGCTAATAGGAAGCGAAAGGCTAGCTTAAATGGCGTGTACGATGAGTTGGTTTCATGGCTAATGCTTGCTGTTTCAAGTTTAGTTTTGAGGGTTCATACATAATTTGTCTTGTAGGTGTTATGCTGATACAAAAACTTATTTCCCGCCTGATTCGTATCTGGTTGTTAAGGCCCTTAGAAATTAAACAATACTAAGCAAGGTTGCAGATATTTTCTTATTACCTCTCTTCCGTTGTCAGGTTCCTGTAAATATTACGACTATATCACGTAAACATCGGATCTTATTTAATAGATGAAAGTAAAAATTAAAGTATGAAAAAGGCAATACTCTTTATTTGTGCACTTACAATTCTAGCTATCTCCGGATACGGGCAACCAAAAGGCAATTCTGATCATCCGCCATCAAATCTGTTATACACAAAGATTTTACAGAAATACGTAAATAGCAGCGGCCTGGTTAATTATAAGGATTTGAAAAACAACAAAGCTGAATTTGAACAGTATTTAAAATTATTAAGTTCAAACGCTCCTTCTGATAAATGGAGTATTAACGAAAAGAAAGCATATTGGATAAATGCCTACAACGCCTTCACTTTAAAATTGATTATTGATAATTATCCTGTTAAAAGTATAAAAGACATAGGTCCAGCTATTCAAATCCCATTTGTGAATACCCCCTGGGAAAAGAAGTTTTTTAAAATAGGAGGGCAGGAGATGAAGCTGGATGAAATAGAACATGGCATTTTAAGAAAACGCTTCGATGACCCTCGTATTCATTTTACACTTGTATGCGCATCCCGCTCATGCCCCAAGCTACGTAATGAAGCTTATGAGGCGGCAAGATTAGACGAACAACTTAATGACCAGGGAAAAGCCTTTTTAGCAGACAAATCCAAAAATAGTATCACCCCGGATAAGCTACAACTTTCTAAAATCTTTTCATGGTTTAAGGGAGACTTTACAAAGAAAGGCAGCCTTATTGATTTTCTAAACAAATTTTCCCCTGTTAAAATACACGCCGATGCTGATATAGACCATCTCAGTTATAATTGGGAGTTGAATGAACAATAAAGAATACACACTGAAATTATCAAAAGTGTTTGTGAAATCGGTCCGTAAACACCATGGGTAATTACAGTCAACATATATTTGATACGGAATTAAATGCTATTTTTAAATCGAGGAAATAGACGGAACAGGCTCAAACTACCTTTATTTAAAAGATACCTTGTTTCCCGAAGTATCTTTTATTAATCTTTAAATCATGCATATCATCAAACAACTCACTTTCTTTTTTCTGGTAATGACGTTAGGATTTTCAATTAATGGTAAAGCGCAGACGAATGATAGTTTACTAAATCAGCTATCTGAAAAATGGAAGAATGCCAAGGCTTACGCAGTAAAAGTAGCAGAGCTAATGCCTGAGGAACAATACAATTTTAAACCAGTGCCGGAAGAAATGACTTTTGGTGAACAACTTTTACACATTGCGCAAAATATGAACTCCCTTTCTTCTACGTACTTATTAGGGAGTAACCAGAAGGGTAAAAGTGAGGGGAAGGTGTTAGGTAAACAGTCTATTATAAAAACTCTCAGTGCTGCCTATGATTCGGCATTGGCTGTTCATTACCTGCTCACGCTACAACAATTAGATGAAGTAGTTCCTTTTTTTGCAGGGCCAAAATCGAGGCGACAAATTCTAATTCTTATGCATGACCATCAAACTCATCATATGGGACAGTTGATCGTGTATTTAAGGTTGAAGGGCATTAAACCTCCGGACTATGTTGGGTGGTAAATGAGAAATTTTTAATATGGAGGTTCCACTCTAAATAGAAAATATAAATCTTTTCGCTTAATTTGATGCGGCTGTTGTTTGTGCGGCTATGGATAAGCCAACAGGCATTCCTATATGAATATGCAAATGAAATTCTTCCCTTTTCAGGCAATCTGAAAAGCGGTTGCTAAACCTAAATTTCCCCTTTTTTTCACCAAGTGTTATCCTCCGGTTATCCTGAGGTTATCTTGGGGTTATCCTGGGGTTTTGAGTATACAAAAAGCCCAGCCACACCCCAGCCACACCCTAGCCATACCCCAGGATAAGCGAAGGAAGAATGGGTAAGGAAAGAAGGAACAATCAAGGGTTCTTCATATAAAGAAGGACCGTAAAACCCCAAAAACTACGGTGACCCCCGCACAATAATCCTCCGATATCCCGTTTGTATCCTATGGCCGGACACCAATATCTTCGCACCCTCGCGCTAGGCGTGTCTGCATGCCTGATATTTGTTTTCGGCATAAGCATTCAAACCCACGCCCAGCAAGGCCACAACCCCCGTTCACCCTTCGGATTCATAGAAAATACCGGCCAGATCACCTCCCTCGAATCCAAATCACCGGTAAGCGACGTCCTCTATAAACTTTACTCAGATTCCTGCGATGTGTATGTTACCTCCCGGGGACTGAGCTACGTTTTCCGGAAAAGGATTGCCAGTAAGGACACCGTTAACTTTCATTACGAAGTGGAACGCGTAGATATGAACCTCGATAAAGCCAGCATCTCCAAATCAAAAGCGATTATGAGATCACTCGGGTCGCCAATACCACTGCACGCATACACTACTAACTCCTCCCGCGACACCATGAGTTTCGCTCAAAAGATTTATTTCAAAAATGTATATGAAAAAATCGACTGGGTATTATACCTCGCCAAAGAAAAAAACGGCCACACCATTCTCAAATACGACTTCATTCTTCATCCCGGCGCTGATAGCAAACAATTAAGGCTTCAATATTCTTCCAACGCCATTCCTGCCAGCGACAGCACAGGCAGCGTTGAAATAAAGAGCCGTCTTGGAACCATCCGTGAAGGTGCCCCAAAGGTGTATGAAGAAAAGGATTATAAACCGGTTAAAGTAACGGTGGGGGTAAACGGTCCATACATTTCTTATTATTTTCCCAACGATATCATCCGTCAAAAAACCATCTTCGACCCCGAACTCTACTGGGGCACGTTCCTTACCTCGGTAATTCCAGGAATTTACTACAACGATTTTGTGTACGGAACAAATGTTGAAACGGACAGCCGCGGAAATATTTTCGTGCTGCTCAACACTTCTGCAGGCGTTGGATTTCCAACACTCGATCCGGGAAAGGGAGCTTATTTTAAAGACATCACCTCTACATCCTCCGGCGGCATACAGGTGGTGAAATTTGATCCGGACGGAAAATTATTATGGTCAACATTTTTTGGACAGGCTGCATCCGCAAGCACAATGGTAGTAAACAGCAAAGACGATGTGTATATTCTAGGCCATTCACAGGATCCTGTGCCATTAAAAAATAATGGCGGTTATTACAACGGCAATTTTAAAGAAAGTTTTATCGCAAAATTTTCTAACAATGGCATTTTAGTATGGTCGTCGTATATGGGAAATAATAATAGCACCGACAGGAAAGGCTACGATGCCACCGACATTGCCACCGATAAAAACGGAAGAATTTACATTACGGGCACTGCTACAGATTTCGGATTGCCATTTAAGGATTTTGGAAACGGCGCTTATTTCTCAAACGCACCAAGCGCAGATGTGCCCGTATTTATTCAGGTGATAGATGAATCGTGCAACATCGTTTGGTCGACACTAGTCGGTGGGAACTATGATATTGCCGGCTCACCTCATATTGCTGTAGATGGAAATAAAAATATTTTCATTGTAACAAATCCCAGAAACGATGGCTATCCGCTGGTAAACGATGGGGGTTTTTATGATGGAAATACAGGAAATAATAATGCAGTGATCACTTCATTCAATGCGCAATTTGTAATGACCTGGAGCACGAGCATCCCCGGTTGCCCTTTTGGACTTGCTTCGGTTACTACAGATCGGGATAATAATATTTTTGTGGTTGGTGGTAGTTTCCGTTCAGACTTTCCCACAACAGACCCGGGGGGAGGGGCTTTTATGGATAATGTGGCCAACCCCACCAAATCGAGCGGTTTCATTTTGAAGTTTACGCCTACCCATCATTTGGTGTGGGCAACGCGTTTTGCAAATAACGTCATGATATTTTTTAAAAAAGTTATTGCCGATCCTATATGCGATGCGATACACATTGCCGGAGTGATGAACGACAATAGCGCCAATGTGCCTACGCTCAATGGGGGCTGCAGCGATGGTTTTTATTATCCTGCAGGTTCTTCGCCCAATGCCACGGGCCCTATTTATTTAACCTTCAAAAGTTCGGGTAAGCAGGTATATACATCGGTCACTGATTTTCCTTATGAATATTTTGATACCTACTGGGACTTTAATGTAGACCGCTTTGGAAATTTAATTTACCTGTATGGCGATATGCGCAATTTCGTTACTATTCCATCTGCCATAAAAGATCCGGGGAATGGGGCTTTTTTTCAGTATGTAAGAAATAATCTTGCAAAGGCAACGATACTCATGAAAATGCGTCCATCGGGAGTAGCGGCTCACGTAAATATAAATCCAGGCGCGGTTTGCGGATGCAATAAATCCGTGGATGCAATTGTGGACTGCGGCGAAGCGCCCTATACTTATTTGTGGAGCAATGGAGAAACAGGCGCATCGATCAATAATATTTGTCCAGGTAAATACCAGGTACGCGTGATGGATAATAATTGCCGCGATACACTCATCGATTTTGAGGTATTGCCTAACGCTGCGGACGTAACAAAATTCAGTTCCATCATTTCACCGGCAACGTGTAAAGGCAATAATGGAAAAATAACGATCGGTAATGTATCGGGCGGGTTATCTCCCTACACCTATTCTATCAATAATGGTGCACAACAATCATCAAACATATTTACAAACCTTTCGCCTGGAAAATATAAAGTAACCGTAACGAGCAATCAGAATTGTGACCAGTTCGACTCCGTTGAAGTAAATGAATTGCTTCCGGTAACGGGAGTGCAGCAATCAATCTTTCCTGTTCATTGTGAAAAAGTGGATGGCAAGATCGAAATATTACATGTTACCGGGGGGGCTGCACCATACAGTTATTCTACAGACGGGTTCAATTATAGCTCCAAACAAATGCTGGATAGTCTTTCACCGGGAAAACACTATTTATATGTGAAAGACAGCAGTGCGTGCATCTATATCGATTCATTTATGGTGAATACCATTGCGGGCCCGGCTGCGGTATCTGTGATCCCTCACATTGCACAATGCGGTGATTCTGCAGGATACGCTGTGGTAGATAAAGTAACAGGTGGAGCCGCACCCTATATGTATTCCATAGACAGTGTACATTTTCAAAGTGGTACCCGCTTTAATGGATTAAAACCGGGTTCATACACACTTACCGCAAAAGATAATTATGGTTGTACTGTAACCAATAATTTTGTCATCGGCGCTACACCGGCAGCAACGGTAAAAATTATTGCCACCGACCTGTTTGTTTGTTATGGTACCGGAATAATAGTAAAGGCCGATGCCGGCCCAGCGATCAACGGTATCGATTACAACTGGAACAATGGTGGAGGACGTCAACCAGAATTCAGTTTCCCTGTTTTGAAAAAACAAACTGTTCATATTAAGGTCACAAATGCAGAGGGTTGTATTGCAGAAGATTCAATAATTGTCGGAATAAAAAACTGCGACTCCGTTTTTGACCGTTGTGTTATTTTTCCAAATGCCATCACACCTAATGGAGATGGAAAGAACGACAACTTCGGGCCCGCTGAATTTAAATGTGCCGTTGATAAATATGTATTGAAAGTGTACAACCGTTATGGTGAACTCGTATTCTCCAGTACTGATCCCGACAAAAAATGGGATGGACTTTTTAAGGGTCACACTCCAGACAACACCTCCTTTGTTTTTACCTGTGAATATGTTATCGACAGGCAGGCGTTCAGCAAACAGGGAACCTTCACGATTATCCGGTAATAATACTATTAGTATATGGAATTATTTCTTTAACACTATCCGGAAAGTAGTTCCCTTTCCCTGCTCGGAACTTTTTACAAATAGCTGTCCCTTGTGATATTGTTCAATGATGCGTTTGCTAAGGCTGAGACCCAAGCCCCAACCTCGTTTTTTTGTAGTGAAACCCGGGTTGAATACACGGCCAATATTTTTTGCTGATATTCCTTTACCAGTATCGGCCACGTCGATAATAATATCGAGGGCAGTTTGTTTAATGGACACATTTATCGCACCTTTTCCTTCCATTGCGTCGAGTGCATTCTTTAAAAGATTTTCTATAACCCAGTCAAAAAGAGGCGGAGATATTCTTGCATTTATTTGTGCTGAAGGAACATCCATATTGAATTGTATTTTCCCCGGTGCTCTTTTCTTTATATAATCTACCATGCTTTGTACCTGTATCACCACGTTATTCTCTTCAAGTTTTGGGGTGCTTCCTATTTTCCCGAACCTGTCAGAAACTAATTTCAACCTGTTTACATCTTTCTCCATTTCACCAACGATCATTGCATCGGCGTTAGCATCTTTCAGCATTTCTACCCAGCCGTGGAGGGAGGTGAGCGGTGTGCCCAACTGATGTGCGGTTTCTTTTGCCATGCCCGCCCATACCTG
>JBDTMM010000092.1:0-8028 GCA_039934275.1 Flavitalea sp.
CGCCGGCCTCGACGCGCGCGACGATCCGCGCCGGGGACAGGTCGCGGTGGTCGACGGAAAAATCGAGGCCCTTGATAATCCTGCGCAATTGAAAAAACAATATGGTGTAAAATCAATGGACGAAGTTTTTTTGAAACTGGCCCGTAATGCAGTAAGAACAGGCGGATAATTACTAGTTGAACATGAAGCCATTTTTATCACTAATAAAGAAAGAACTGCGTCACATTTTCCGTGACAGGCGAACCATGTTCATACTTTTGGGAATGCCGGTAATACAAATTATTTTATTCGGATTTGCATTAACGAACGAAGTTAAAAATGCAAAAATTGCGGTATTTGACCAGGCAAACGACACGTATTCCAAATCTCTCATCGCCCAGTTGAATTCGAGTGCCTATTTTGATGTACAACAAACGCTTCATTCATATAACGACATTCAAACCGGTTTTCAAAGGGGGGAGGTAAAACTTGCCATTATATTTCCGGCTGACTTCCAGGACAACCTTATTCATTTTAATACTGCACAGGTACAATTAATTGCGGATGCATCTGATCCAAATACCGCCAGCGCGCTGGTGAATTATGCAACAGCGGTGATATTGGATTACCAACAAAGGATCACTAATAACAGAAAGTTGCCCTACACTATCAAAACAGAAGTAAGAATGCTGTACAACCCACAGCTAAAGGGCGCATACAGCATGGTTCCCGGCGTAATGGCGATGGTATTGATGTTGGTATGTACAATGATGACCGCTATCACCATCGTAAGAGAAAAGGAATCCGGCACCATGGAAGTATTGCTGGTTTCACCGGTTCAACCCATAAAAATTGTAGTGGCCAAAGCGGTACCCTATTTATTGTTATCTATTATTAATATCACTACTATTATTTTACTAAGCCTGTTTGTGCTGGAGGTTCCTATTAACGGAAGCATCGTGCTGCTTATGCTAGAAAGTATTTTATTTACACTCACCTGTCTTTCGCTTGGCTTATTGATTTCCGCTTCTACGGATTCGCAGCAAACTGCAATACTGATTTCGCTAACAGGAATGTTCCTTCCAACGATTATGCTCAGTGGATTTATGTTTCCTATTGAAAACATGCCGCTGCCACTGAGAATTCTCTCCAATGTGGTACCGGCAAAGTGGTTTTACTCAATCGTTACTTCCGTAATGATCAAGGGTGCAGGTTTTAAAATAGTATGGAAAGAAACATTGATGCTTTTCGGAATGATGCTGTTTTTTCTTTCCCTTGCCATTAAGAAATTTAAAATCCGGCTGGCATGAGAACCATATTTTTTTTATTACAAAAAGAATTCAGGCAGATATTCAGGAACAAGGCCATCATCAGGCTTATATTCCTGATGCCCGTATTACAGTTACTCGTACTGCCATGGGCGGCTGACTATGAAATAAAGGAACTAAAAATGAGTGTGGTAGATCTTGACCATTCAGCATACTCAAGGCAGTTAGTATCCAAGATTACTTCTTCCAATTATTTCCTGCTCGATCAATATAGCGATTCATACAAAAACGCATTGGCAGAAATTGAAAAGGGAAAGGCTGATATCATCCTGCAAATACCGCCGGATTTTGAAAGGGACCTTGTAAGGCAAAACGAGGCAACCGTATTTATTGCAGCGAATGCCATTAATGGCGTGAGAGCCGGCCTGGGTAGCGCATACCTGACGAGCATCGTTCGTAGTTATAATATGGACGTTCGGATGAAATGGATACAACTTCCAAAATTTTCGCCGGAATTGAATATTGATATTGTTTCCTCTTTCTGGTACAACCCTTTGATGAATTATAAATTTTTTATGGTTCCGGGGATATTGGTGGTATTACTAACGATGGTAGGGGCAAGTCTTTCGGCTTTAAATATTGTAAAGGAAAAAGAGATCGGTACCATTGAGCAGATCAACGTGTCACCAGTAAAAAAATATCATTTTATACTTGGAAAATTAATTCCATTCTGGGTGATAGGGTTGGTAATCCTTACAATTGGATTTTTTGTATCATGGGTGGCTTATGGAATTTTTCCGGTTGGAAGTTTTCTCGTGATCTATGCATTTGCTGCTTTGTACTTACTTGCACTTCTTGGTCTCGGCCTGTTGATTTCTACCTATTCCAACACGCAGCAGCAGGCAATGCTGATCTCATTTTTTTTGATGATGATCTTTATTTTGTTAGGGGGATTGTATACCTCAATCGATAGCATGCCTGCGTGGGCGAGGGTCATCACAAGGTTTAATCCTGTTGCCTATTTTATTGAAGTAATCAGAAGAGTTGTTTTAAAGGGAAGTGGATTTGCTGATACCGGGCAGTATTTTCTTATTATGGCCGTATTTGCAATTGTCCTGAATGGATGGGCGATAATCAGCTACAAAAAACGGTCATGATTATTTTAATTTTTTAGTTTGTTGCCGTTTTGTATATTCAGTTATCAAAAATGCACGCCTATGATCAGGTTCAATGAGTTAAAGCCGGGAGATCTTGTATTGGCCGAATATGATGGCCAGAAGTGGGAAGGGATAGTGAAAGATTTCAACAAAGAAGAAAAGGAAGTTTGTGTGGAAACGGATGTCCAGGATTTCTGGTTCGAACCACAACACCTGTTTCCGATCCCTGTTTCCGATGAACAGCTGACAAAACTTGGGTTTACAAAAGCCGAGGATACTACCAATGGCGTTAAGTATATGAAGGATTCTTTCAGGATCCTTATTCCTCGTAAAGATGATTTTAATACGATGGAGATTTGGTGGAGAGAGGACCGCCGGCAGCTCGATCACCCGATCAGCATTCACCAGCTTCAGAATCATTATTACGAAATGACAAAGGTAGAGCTGAATAAAGAAAATTAATGCGGATCCATAATAATACTATTGCCCAGCAGAGTACTGAGGAGGAGTGATGAAGTTAATAATTGCTGAGTTCTTCCTCTATTAACTGATCGAGTTTTGATTCGAGTTCCGCCACCCATTTTGGAAGAGATTGAGGAAGGATCTTCCAGTTACTATTTTCTTTTTCCATACTGAACACGATGCGGTACCCGCGGTCATCACTAACGTCAACGGTACAAAGTGCCTGTTCGCGGCCGTTTGGTTTTCTGAAATTGAATTCTCTCATTCTGCCATCAGCTTTCAGCACTTTTGTGAATTGTATATTTTTTACGAATCGGATTTGCATAGGCAATTATTGAATTACTGTTTACTAGCAATTAATGTGCTAAAAAAGCAAATGGAGTTAAGTTTCCTGTAATCCTCGTACACGTAAACGGTTTCACACAAAGGCGGAAAGTAATGACGAAGCCGCAAAAGTTTAAGGCTGTGCCTCTATCCTTTGCGGCTTCGCGTGAAACCGTGTTGGTAAAACCGTAATACATTAATACCTGTAAGAATCGGTTTTAAACGGACCCTCTTTTGGTATACCCAGGTATTCCGACTGATCAGTAGTTAATTCTTCCAGTACCACACCAATTTTTGCGAGATGCAACCTTGCCACTTTTTCGTCGAGAAATTTGGGAAGCACGTAAACTTTATTTTCGTATTGCGCGCTGTTAGTCCACAATTCAATCTGTGCAAGGGTTTGATTGGTGAATGAATTACTCATTACAAAACTTGGGTGGCCTGTTGCGCAACCGAGATTAACCAGTCTGCCTTCTGCAAGAACGATCACGTCTTTCCCCTCTATGGTATACATATCAACCTGAGGTTTAATGGTATCTTTTGTGTGACCATATTTCTGGTTGATCCAGGAAATATCAATTTCTATATCAAAGTGACCGATGTTACAAACGATCGCTTTGTCTTTCATTGCCCTGAAATGTTTTTCAGTGATCAGGTCGCGACATCCTGAAGCAGTTACGATAATATCCGCTTCTTTTACTGCGTCGATCATTTTCTTTACTTCAAATCCATCCATGGCAGCCTGTAAGGCGCAAATGGGATCGATTTCGGTAACAATTACCCGGCAGCCTGCGCCTGCTAATGAAGCTGCAGATCCTTTACCCACGTCGCCATATCCGCCCACCACAGCTATTTTACCGGCAAGCATTACATCGGTAGCGCGGCGGATTGAATCTACGAGGCTTTCTTTACAACCGTATTTGTTATCGAATTTCGATTTTGTAACAGAATCGTTAACATTTATCGCAGGGACTGGCAGAGTTCCTTTTGCCATTCTTTCATAAAGGCGGTGTACACCTGTAGTGGTTTCTTCGCTTAAACCACGAACGTGCTGTACGAGTTCAGAATATTGGTCGAACACCATGTTGGTGAGGTCGCCGCCATCATCGAGAATCATATTCAAAGGGCGGTCGGCTGAACCGAAAAATAAGGTCTGCTCGATACACCAGTCAGCTTCTTCCTGGGTCTGTCCTTTCCATGCGAAAACCCCTATACCCGCTGCTGCTATTGCGGCAGCGGCGTGGTCCTGGGTAGAAAATATATTACACGAACTCCATTTTACTTCAGCGCCAAGGGCAATCAGTGTTTCGATGAGCACTGCTGTTTGAATGGTCATGTGTAAACAACCTGCCACACGCGCTCCTTTTAGTGGATGCGAGGGGCCGTATTCAGTTCTCAGAGCCATTAATCCGGGCATTTCAGCTTCAGCAAGACGAATTTCTTTTCTTCCCCATTCGGCAAGTTTAATATCAGCCACTTTATAGGCAAGTTTGAAGTCGAGATTTGTTTTTGTTATGCTACTCATAGTAATTATTTTATACTTCGGCAAAGGTACTATTATACGTGCTAAAGTCCAAGTCAAACACGCGTTAAAGTAAACTGGCCAATAGCTTGTTTTTTACCATTTCGGCCACTACCTTATCTATTGGAAGCGTAACAGATGAAGCATCAAAATTGTTCCAGTTTATGTAACGAAAGGTTTCGGTTTCTCCTGTTTTAGTATAGGTACTTAGCTGTTGTTCATCGAAATCGAATAATTCGGTACGTATGGCGCATTTAATGGGCTCGAGCGCTTTTACATAATAATAGATGGAGATGATCTGGTGCTCTGGATTAAATGCGCTCATCTGGAAAAAATCTGTGGTATATAAGTGTTCGGTGACCAGTATGTCGAGGTCCATTTCTTCTTTGAATTCTCTTTTAAGGCAGTCTCTCGTTCCTTCGCCAAATTCAAGGCCACCACCGGGGAATTTAGTGTAGTAGCCGCCACGGATGTATTCATCGCTTACAAGGATCTGTTTTTCATCGTTCACTAAAATTCCGTACACCCTTAGATTGAACATGATTAAAATATTTTTTTACGAAGAAAATAATAACCGATGATAAGCGAAATGAGCAGTGAAAGTGAAACCGGTATATAAAATGCATATGGCGAAGAAGCATAAGGGATAGGCACGTTCATTCCATAAATGCTCGCAACAAGTGCAGGAAAACTAAGCACTATCGTAATCACCGATAGTCTTTTCAACACTTCGTTCTGGTTGTTGGCGATGATGCTCGCAAATGCATCGAGCGTGCTGCTTAATATATTCGTGTAAATATTTGCCATTTCAAGCGCCTGCGAATTATCAACGATAAGATCGCTTAATATTTCTTTTTCTTCTTCCTGCAAACCAAGAAAATTTGTTCGGTCGAGTTTCATTAGCAGCATTTCGTTTGACCGCAAGGCTGTTACAAAATACACGAGGCTTTTTTGGATGCGCATTAATTGCAATAAATGTTCATTACGGTTTGCGGCGTATAATTTTTGTTCCAGTACATTTCTTCTAACATTAATTTCTTTCAGCGTTTGCATATACGCCTGGATAATTTTCTCGAATATTTTCAGCACCATCATATTCTTTTTATCTGAATGACGGTTTTGAAATGTATTGAGGAACTTTTTTATCGCGCCGTTATCGAAAGAATTTACGGTTACGATCTGGTTATGCGTAAGGATTATGCAAATGGGAATGGTAATATAATAGGCATCGCTCTCGTTGAAGGAATTGTTTTCCGTGGGGGTTTTTATAACAACGAGTTTTACTTTGTCTTCCTCTTCGAAGCGGCTGCGTTCGTCAATATCGAGTGAATCGGTTAGGAAGTCAAGCGGAATATCAAGTGAGGAGGATAACTCGGAAAACTCTTCATGTTTCAGTGGGGGAGTGATATTTACCCAGGATCCGTGCTCGGGATTGCTTATTGCAACCGTTTCGTGATTGATATTTTTGAAGTATTGAACCATTTGCGGCGCGAAGATAGGTCGGTTTTTAAGATAGAATCAGGTCGATGTAACCTTCATATACCTTTTCTGCGGGACCGGATAGCCAAACATTTTTATAGCTATTCTCTTCAAGGCGGTCGTATTCCACTGTAAGTTTACCGCCTTTTGTAAACACCGTAACGTCGTTGAACCCGTTTTCGTTGTGGTAACAAACCAATGCGGCCGCGGTTACGCCTGTTCCGCAGGAGAGTGTTTCACCTTCTACGCCTCGCTCATAGGTGCGAACGAATATCTCATCATCGGCGATTTGCTGTACAAAGTTGACGTTTATTCCGTCTTTTATAAAAAGCGCGCTGTTGCGGATCAGTTTTCCCTGCGTAACAACATCAAATTTTTCGATGTCGCTCACCATCTTTACAAGGTGGGGAGAACCTGTATTCAGTATAAAATCGTTGTGATAATTTTTTATCTCGTAAACGTCGCGCATTTGTAAGCTCACGGTGCCATCGAGGTCAATCTCTGCAAGGTGTTCGCCATCAATAGCGGCGAAATGATAGGTACTTTTATGTATGCCGGAATGGTAGGCGAATTTTACGAGGCATCTTCCGCCATTGCCGCACATGGAACTTTCGTTGCCATCGGAATTATAATATTTCATTTCAAAGTCGATGCCCGGCCCGGTGTTTAATAACATCAGACCATCTGCACCAATGCCGAATCTTCTGTTGCAGAGCGTCGCAACCTGAAGGGTGGTGAGGTTGGAATATTCACCGTTGCGGTTATCGAGAATAATAAAGTCGTTTCCTGTGCCCTGGTATTTATAAAAATGTAATTGCATAAAGAAATGCAATATTAGTTCAAATTGATCCAAAGGTTTCGAGAGCGGTTTTTATTAACTTATCAATTGTATCCGGCGCGTTGGAGGAAAATGCTCTGGTAACGCGGTTTGCAACCACAGCATTCAGTGAAAGACATTGATGAGAGAGGAGGCGGCCGAGACCATAGATGGCCGAAGTTTCCATTTCGAAGTTGCAGATACGGTGATGGCCGATGCTGAAAAGGGAGAGTTTAGCTACCAGTTCGGGCTGGGAGAGGCCGAGCCTGAGAATGCGGCCCTGTGGTCCGTAAAATCCTGGACATGAAACGGTTATTCCGTGGTTAAAACCGTTTACAAAATGTTTTATCAGAGAAGGTGCACCACCGGTGATATAGGGAAAGGAGAGGTGATGATGCAATTGTGTTTGGGTGATAAAAGCCTGAAGCAGGTGTTTTTCCTCTTCATGATTGTTGAATTGGTAGAAATGGAGGAGGTTGTCTATCCCTAACCCATGTGTGGAAGCAACAAAACTATCTATGGGGATATCGTTCTGAAGAGAGCCGCAGGTGCCAATACGGATCACGTTCAGGGCGGTAAGGTTGGGATGAATAGTACGGGTATTGAAGTCTATATTAACGAGCGCATCAAGTTCATTCATTACTATGTCTATATTGTCCGTACCAATGCCGGATGATACCACCGACAATCTTTTTTTGCCTATATAACCGGTGTGGGTGATGAATTCGCGGTGTTCAGAAGTATGCTCGATCGAATCAAAATATTTGCTCACCTGGGGCACTCGGCCCGGGTCGCCGACGGTGAAAATGGTGTGCGCGATCTCTTCGGGTTTCAGGTTGAGATGGTAAATGGCGCCACGTTGGTTGATGATCAGTTCTGATTCAGCTATTCTGTTCATAATCTTTATCTTGTGCGGAGTTGAAGGAATTTTAAAAATACCCTACTTTTGCAGCTGGTGAAAAGGATTTGAAGGGAAGATAAAAAAAAATATGGTCCTGTGGCCGAGTGGTTAGGCAGAGC
>JBDTMM010000093.1:0-8016 GCA_039934275.1 Flavitalea sp.
CGGTCGGCGCGCCATTTTGGACAGTTTTCTGAAGCGAATTCACTCATCACCTTCTTTATATTCACTACTACTATGAGCCAGCCAACGGCCATGAAACTCATTCTTCCAAAGGATACAGACAAACCCGAGGAACAGAATAAGGTTAAGGCTTCGGGTGCGTTGACGCTGATGTTAAGCAAAAACAATAGTGTGTTTTATTATGAAGGGGAACTTGCACCGGACGGTTCAAATTTTAAGAGCACCAATTTTAAGGAAGTAAGGGATATCATCATCAACAAAAAGAAATCCACCAAACCTGAAGACTTCGTAGTCGTTATCAAACCTGGTCCTGAATCGACGTACAAAAATACGGTTGACATTCTGGATGAGATGACGATCAATGAAATAAAGCGCTATGCAATGGTGGATCTATTTTCGATAGAGTTGCAACTGATCAATGCTTCTGAGGGTGGCGCTCCAATGCCACAACCAGGCGCGGCGGCACCAGCACCGGCGACAGGGAAGTAAACTTTATGGATATACCATATACATGCATCTTACAAAAAACAACTGATAATGGAAGCTAACAAAATACTTACCGCCGACATCCTCGACATTGTGTTCGAGGGTAGGAACAAGGAGTATGGCGCTTATGAGTTAAGGAAGGGCTACCGCAAAAGAATGATTACCGCGATGCTTGCATTGCTTGGATTATTCGTTCTTTTGGGAGTTGGATACCTGGTCTTAAGTAACTTCTCCAGTTCCGACAACACAAAAGCGGTGGTTGTACAGGAAGTACAACTCGAAGATATCAAACAGCAGGAAAAGGAAGAGCCACCTCCTCCACCTCCTCCAAAACCTCCGGATCCCCCGAAGATAGAAATAGCAAAATTCACTCCGCCAAAAATCGTAAAAGATGAAGAGGTGAAGGAAGAAGAAAAGCCACCGGAAATGGAAAAACTGGAAGACACCAAAATTGGGGTGATCAACCAGGCAGGTATGAAGGACGAAGGAATCGTTGCTCCTCCGAATGATGACAAGGGTGTTGTTGAAGCTCCCAAGAGAGACGAAACAGACTACGATCAAACCTTCACCAAGGTAGAAATCGAATCCAGCTATCCGGGTGGTTCTGGGGCTTGGCAGAGGTACTTAATTAAAACATTAAGGTACCCATCTGAAGCGCAAGACAATGAAATCCAGGGTAATGTAGTGGTTCAGTTCATTGTGGATAAAAGCGGAAATGTAAGTGGCGTGGAAGCGGTTAGCGGTCCCAAGGAATTGAAAGAAGAGGCGATCAGGGTTATTCAAAAAAGTGGTAAGTGGACACCTGCGGTGCAGAACGGTCGCCAGGTAAAATCTTACAAGAAACAACCCATCGTTTTCAGGTTAGATCAGTAGAATTAATTTCACGCGAAGTCGCAGAATATGCAAAGGCGCAAAGGAACTTCCTTTGCGCCTTTGCTTTTGATAGGGCCTTCGCTTCTTTGCTTGAAACCATCTAAATTGCAATTCATGCAAGGAACCGGCTGGGACGATACCATAGTAGCACTTGCCACCCCCCCGGGAATCGGCGCCATCGGCGTCATCCGCCTAAGCGGCAACCAGTCATTCACCATCCTCGATTCGCTCTTTCCCGCAAAGAAACTATCCGCCCAACCCTCCCACACCATCCATATCGGCTTTTTAAAAACCGCCGACCAGGTATTAGACGAGGTAGTCGTTACACTCTACAAGGGCCCGCGGTCGTACACCGGCGAGGACGTGGTAGAGATCAGCTGCCATGGTTCACCCTTCATTGAGGAGCAAATCATCGGGGCCTGTACAGCAAACGGTGCCCGACTTGCCAAACCCGGCGAATTCACGCAACGCGCGTTTTTAAACGGCAAGCTGGACCTTGCGCAGGCCGAGGCGGTTGCAGACCTTATTGCCAGTGGCACCAGGGCCGCGCGCGATACAGCCTTGCATGCGATGCGTGGAGGGTTTTCCCAGGTGCTAAGCGACTTACGGGAACAAATGATCAAATTCTCTGCCCTCATAGAACTCGAGCTCGACTTTTCCCAGGAAGACGTAGAGTTCGCCGACCGAACACAATTCTATGCACTGATCCGCGAAGCGTTAGTAGTCACCAGGCGTTTAATGGATTCTTTCAAATATGGCAACGTGATCCGCAACGGTGTGCGCGTGGCCATTGTGGGCAAACCCAATGCCGGCAAAAGCACCTTACTAAACAATTTATTGAACGAAAGCCGCGCCATCGTCAGCGATATTCCCGGTACTACCCGCGACACCATCGAAGAAATATTAAATATCAACGGCATCCTGTTCAGATTAATAGATACTGCCGGCATCCGCGAGCACACCAGCGACCTCATTGAACGTGCGGGCATGGACAAAACTTTCGAGAAGATCAAAGAAGCCGATGTAGTGGTGTATGTATTTGACGTGAACAAAATGGATACTTCGCAGATTGCGAGCATGATCAAAGAATATTCCTTCAGCAGTTCCAAATTATTATTAGTAGGAAATAAGATTGATCTGGCAACTGCTAATAACGTAAATCATAATCATGGCGATGCATCAGCAAATCCTTCCGGTGCTACTTCATCCATAACAAGATCCGTCACTAGCGCCAACGAATACCCTAAAATAAATTTCGACAATGTTATTTACATTTCCGCCAAAAATGATTCCGACTTATCGGAATTAAAATCCGCGCTCTACCGTCTCGTCATCGAAGGCAATCTATCCGCCGAGGATACCATTATTACCAATGCCCGTCACTACGATGCGATTAAATCCGTCCATTCTTCTTTGAATGATATTCTCAGCGGTTTGGATGCAGGGCTACCTGGGGATTTATTATCGCTTGACATCAGGCGGTGCCTGCATTACCTCGGTGAAATAACGGGCGAGATTACAAATGATGAGCAGTTGGATTGGATATTTAAGAAGTTTTGTATTGGAAAGTAACCTGCTTTGTTCATGTTTGCTTTTGTACGTATATTGTTGATGGTTAATCTCTCCGATTAGTAAATGTTCCCTTATCCCTTCCTTTGTTAATACCAATCTTGTTACCCAGTTGTTACTGGAAGCTGAATATTTGTTACCCGGTAACATTTTGGAGGTGGTGGGCTGTCATGACTGTCATGAGAGGGAAATGATTCTATTTTATGGTTAATAGTGCAAAACGATGCAATACTGGTTCAAATATGTCATAACCTAAACTTTTACTATGATGATGTTCAAAATTCTAACACTTGCCTTACTACTATCGATTTATTCATGCACCCCAGCAAAATTAGCAACTGTATCATCGGAAGACGCACAATTCAAAAATTCATCATCATACATATTTGAGAACAGCATGGTAAAAATTACTTACAGATTTTGGGCAGCAAATGGCATAATGGATTTTGATATTTACAATAAAACAAGCGACCCAATATATTTTGACTGGAAAAATTCATCATTTATTCCAAATGATCAAATGGTTAGTTATTGGCAGGATGTAACAAATACTGTGGGTTCAACTTCTACAGCTACAGCATGGTTGTATGGAGGTGCAATAACATCAACGAAGGGGGCATCGAAATCAATTAGACAAGAACGAATCGGGGTTATACCCCCTCGCGCACTTATAACTAAAAAAGATTTTAGACTGGTAAAACAGTATAAGGACATGCCAAAACAGGGTCTCTTTACTAAAGAAAACAGTTTTTTAAATTTTAGAAATTATTTGATGTTTTCAACTAATGAAAAATTTGATGGGAAAACGACTGTTATAGATAATTATTTTTATATCAGCGAGATAAAAAACATAAAATTTGGTAAACGAGAGAAGTATCGAGCACAAAATAAATTTTTCGTTAAAAATAAATAAATTGTTGAGTAAAGTGTGCGAATGAACATCAAAGCAATTTTAAGAGATAATTTTTTTACAAAAACGAGAAGTCGCTGAAAATTGGTTGCTCGGTAACATTTTGTGGGCGCGGGCGGCATGTCAGTTGCAAAGGAAGTTGCCGCAAGCTGTGTTAAAATTATTTATGATGAAAATTTTTACTTGGGAAGACTGTCCTAATTTTAAATTCGATGAATCGAAATATAAATATCAGGTTAATCTAGGCAATAAGCTTAAGGATAGCACGGTCAAAAATGTATCTCAAGAATGGATCAATGAAGTGGTTCTTTGGAAAGTTAACAGATATGCAGAAGTCAGTTCGTCAACTCTTAGGATACTTGAAGACGAAAGGATTTTCTTGGATGAGATTGATGTTAACTTTGCGAAGGAGGTGTTGTCAAATCTATTGCAAGAATCGGGGATTCGATTACCAATGGCATCTACAGTTTTAAGGTTTCGCAATCCAAATGTTTATCAGATCATCGATCAAAGAGCATATCGAGTAGCTTTTGGAAAAGAAAAAATGCTGCAACAAAACACACACGCAGCCTAATTATTTAATCCAAACCCTTTTGAATACTGAAAAGAAAATCCTCAACTGTCTGATCAACTACTAACTATTACACAATTGAAACTTATTGATGAAATTTCTCCGCGCTGATACCATTCAGGTCCCATACAATCTTACCCGCACGGATTGTCAATTCCGCTTCAAGTTTTTTATCTCCTTCAATGCTATTGTTCCCCGCATCAACGAAGCCAAATTTTCCCTTTAAAATTTCCAACACCGCTATATCCGCTACAGCTCCTTCACTCAGATTGCCAAGATCCTCCCGCTTAATAGACCTGGCCGGTGACCAGCTTGCACGTAATAGGATATCTTTCAAACTCATTCCCATATTTAAGAATTTAGACATCACATTCAGCATATCTTTCATCCCACCATTTACGCTGTTATGATGCATATCCGTGCCAAAGGAATTCGGTAAAAACCCTGCTTTCATTGCCGGAACTGCCTGACTGAACCAGAAACCCGCACCGCCGTGACCAACATCGAAAAGAATTCCCCTATCACGGGCCTTTAAAACGTATGGCTGAACCTTGCCCTGATCATCCATGACCGGCGTTCTTTCCTTCACTTTTTCAAAACAATGCGTCAGGATATCCCCTGACCTCATTCGATCCAATTGACCTTCCAGGGAAAGACCTTTCAGATGACATTCCACAAAAACAGGCATATCCATTGCTTTTGCAGCCGATGTCGCCTTTTCAAAAACGGCCCAGTCGCCTCCTCTGTAGTGACCAATGCAAATACCGACAATATAACCAGGGTACGTTTTATTTATCTCCGACATTTTCTCCGAATCCATATCATTAACGTCCTCACCACCCGGTTCGCCCTTCATGCCTTGACCAAAGGCGTTGAGAAACACCAGAACCCGGGTTTTGGACGAGTCGATAATTTGCTCTTTAAAAGCCGGAAAATTTCGCCAGCCAGCATCGCCGGCATCGACCACAGTGGTGATACCCGCACGTAATGTAAAATCATCTGGCATTACACTTGAAGTGCCACCAGCAAATCCTTTGCTGCTGCCGGCAAAAACGTGCGTGTGAAGGTCAATCAATCCCGGTGTTACAAACATGTTTTTTACTTCAACAACTTTCTTGGCTGTCTTCGCCTCAATATTCGGAGCGACTTTAAAAATCTTTCCCTGAACAATCGCCACATCCATAACTGCATCAATATTGTTCTTTGGATCGATAACGTGACCGCCCTTTAATAAAAGGTCGATTTCCTGACCCTGCACTAATCGGGGAATAACTGACAAACACAAACCCAGCATTAAAAGAACCGGGAGATGCTGCATTTTATTATTCCAGGTTCTATGTTCAGGCACTCTTACCTGTATTCTATTTTTGTTCTTCATGATGATTTACTTTATGTTCAATTTTATCATGCTTTCCTTTTCATCACCAGTTTATTTTTCACCACACCATTACAACATCAATTATTCAGTGTTCAGATAAAGAATAAATAATTAGTGATTAGGTTGCTAACGGCTCACCTTTAGGAACGACTATCTCAACTGGTAACGCCTCTTTTTTAAACCGGGTGGCTGTAAACTTAGCGTTCAGGTACCCAAACATGACGATTTTGCCCGTCATTGTATCTCCGGAAATGGTTCCGGTAAATATGTAGGGAAGACTGTCCGCAATCTGGCGATCATCGCTACTCAATTTTATTTGATCACCTTCAAGAAGGCCCACAATTTCACGAGTGCAAAAGTCTCTTTTGTGCGACCCCCGTAACCAGTTGCTATCCTGATTTTCTATGTAAAAAGTATGTTGGCTTTTGCTGCTGTAATACTCAACCTCCACATCCCAGCGTCCAACGATATTTGCTGCAGGAGCTTTTAATTCACTGGGCTTTGAACGTTTTTTAGAAAGCGCTTCATATATTCTGTCTGCCACCAGTTTGTCGTTGCCTGGCTGCATTTGCCCGGATGACACAGTGAGAGAAGTAGTTCCAGCTCCGCCTTTGACCACACTTGTGGATCCCATGCCGGATGCTCTTGCATTTTCATCTCTGTAAGCACTATGTATTGCAATGCGCGGTTGCTGCGTGGCCAGTTCTTCAGCTATATCCCTTCCGCTGATATAAAACTTTTCAGGATCCCAGGAAATATTCAGCGAGGGACTGGCATTACCAAGACCTTTCGGTTCCTTCACCTTGCAGGTTACGCCTTTAATTGTAGACACCCGTTTTGCAATAGTATCGAGATAGGAATGCCAGGTTTTTCTTTTTTCATCATGATCCCGTGCAATCCAGGCTTCAACAGCCGCCAACATGCCTATTATTTCTTCTTTGCCTACTTTTTGTGTACGACCGGGTCCCCAGTGTGGTGAACCAGCCTGCCAGGCAGATAAAAGGAGGTCCTTTCGGCCCAATAATAATCCGGCACACTGTGGTCCGCATAAGGCCTTTCCTCCGCTATAACAAACCGCAGTTGCACCACGCTGAAGATGTACGTTGGGTATGGTAAGATCTTCTGCTGCGGCATCTACCAAAATGGGTATATTAAATTCCTTGGCCTTCTCTGCAATTTGTGTGAGGTCCGGAAAGTTTGCGAATACATAGATCATCGCTGTTCGTGGGCTCATGGACCTGATGAGTTCTTCGGTGGTGTTCACGTTGATGATCTTAACACCCGTGATGCGTATCGCATGGTCAGATGCATTTCGCGATGAGACGGGTATAATTACCTCCGTTCTTTCAAAGCCACTCAGATCAGGGATTCGAAGAAGTTTTTCGGGATTACCTCCGGTGAGACAAGCCAAAGTAAAAATATTCTCTGCTCCCGCACAGCCGGATGAAACGACTCCCCATTCCGCTTTTGTAAGATCAGCCAATCTCTGGCCAACGCCAAAGGCGAGCTCATCATACTGCACAAAATGCTGGGCAGCTGCCTGCGATGCTGCAGACACTTCCGGACGTTCGAGTGATCCTCCAATGATAGTGAAAGTTCCTACGCAGTTAATTACAGGTTCTACCCCTATCGATTGAAAAATATTTGGCCCTGCTGCCAGCGGACCGCGCGGAGCCGCCGCGACTGCATCCAGATCTGGAGGCAGGAAGCCTCCGGCAAAAGGTAAAATGGTCAACCCTTTTAGTATTTCCCTACGGTTCATGATGTATTGATTTTAGTTTTTAAATTTAATTAAAGCACAATTTATATTTTATATCATTGGTTCATTTTGCAGATTACTTTCATCATCTGACCAATCGTTGAATGGAAAACCTTCCTCGTTGCCAAAAATCATCCTAAATATACATATCACTTTTTAACTTGACATGATATGTCCTGTGGGGTTATCATCCCGAGTAAGCCCGGTCTCCAACAATCCTGACCTCTCCATTCTCCGTTCCAAATCAACTAATGTTACATTTTAGGTGGGTAAGATTGTACTAATTTCTAAATAAGAAATCAGGGTTTGTCCCACCATACTCTTGTTAACAATAGATCAGGGCCCTGCACTGAAACTGCTGCGTTGTAGTTTTCTGTATTAAGGCTTTGCTCACTGATCGGATACCGTAAGCGACGGGGAATTTCGCCTCCTGTTTGATTGAGAGGATATTT
>JBDTMM010000094.1:0-7925 GCA_039934275.1 Flavitalea sp.
AACCAGAACAGATAGTGCATAACGGCTTTTGTTGTACCACTTCCTGTTATCAAAAAATAAATACGCCGGAATACCAATGGCCGCATATACAATCGGCACCTTCCAGTATTTCCTGTTGTATATCTGTCCAAGCCCCGGTAAAATGGCCGAACGGATGGTTGCCTGCCTTGGTGAATGTGCTTTTCTTTTTACAGTGGTGTCACTGCCTGCGATCGTTTTTTTAATAATGGTATCGTTGTAATGCAACGTGTCAGTTAGCACAGGCAGCGTTTCGGTAACTATTAATACAGAATCTTTTTGCTGGGAAAATAAACACTGATGAACAGTCAGCAACAGGCAAAATTGAATAAAGATCTTCATCATGCACAACTTAATTGGCCGTTACGCCTATCTGCTCCAGTATCTTGTTCAGGTCCTGGATGGAATAGTATTCGATGAGGATGCTGCCATTCCCTTTCTTCGTGTGGCTTAGCTTTACCCTCGCACTGAAATGCGACGCTAAGGTATCTTCAATTTTTTTGAAAGACGGTGGCAACGTGGCTTTTACGGGATCTTTAACACCTCCGCCGTTTTTGTATAACTGCCTAACCAGTTCCTCAGTTTGCCTTACAGACAAACCATTTTTTGTAACCTCGTTATATATATATAATTGTTTTTCTACAGTGTCCACATTTATCAGCGCACGCGCATGGCCCATGCTTAACTGGTTTTTTCTTACCGCCACCTGTATGTCGGGCGGAAGTTTTAATAAACGTATGTAATTGGCCACAGTGCTTCTTTCCTTGCCCATTCTTTCTGCCACTTCTTCCTGGGTGTGGCTCAGCTCTTCCATCATTCTTTTATAACTCAACGCAATTTCCATGGCGTTGAGGTCCTCGCGTTGTAAGTTTTCCAGCAGTGCGAGTTCCAGTAGTTGCTGGTCGTCGGCTTTGCGGATATATGCCGGAATATCCTTAAGCCCGGCAAGTTTTGCCGCCCTCCACCTTCTTTCACCGGAAATCAATCTGTATTTTCCACCGGGAATTGCAGAAACAGTAACTGGTTGAACGAGGTCATGAAGCTTTATGGAATGAGCAAGTTCCTGCAGTGCTGCTTCTTCAAAATCTTTTCTGGGTTGTTTTGGATTTGGTTCGATGTCAGACACCGCAATCCTTTGCATGGTGGTAACAGACTCAACAACGGAGCTTTTTAGTGCGCCACCGCTGGTTTTCATATCATTGTCTATACTTTGCAAAAGTGAACGGATACCTTTTCCCAATGCATCCTTATTTTGTTTCTGACTGGTCATGTTATAAAATTTGAGGATGCTATTCCAGGATTCTCTCTTCCTGGCTGATCTTGGTTTTGTTGTTTTTCTGAAGTACTTCCTTGGCGAGATTCAGGTAATTGATGGAGCCTTTACTTTGTGCATCGTACAATATCACGGGCTTTCCTACGCTGGGTGCCTCACTTATCCTGGTATTCCTGTGGATAATGGTGCTGAAAACCATTTCGTCGAAATGCTTACGCACTTCGCTCACCACCTGGTTGCACAAACGGAGCCTTCCGTCATACATGGTCATTAATATTCCTTCGATAGCCAGCTGAGGGTTAAGCCTCGTCTGTACAATTTTGATCGTATTCAAAAGTTTTCCGAGTCCTTCGAGGGCAAAAAATTCGGTTTGCACAGGCACTATCACAGAATCCGCAGCGGTAAGCGCGTTAACAGTTATCAGCCCAAGCGAAGGGGAACAATCTATAATGATGAACTCATAATCGCCGCGAATAGGTTCCAGGATGTTTTTGAGCACACTTTCCCTATTGGGATAGTTGATCATTTCTATTTCCGCACCCACCAGGTCAATATGTGAAGGGATAACATCTAGGTTGGGGATTTCCGACTTCAGGATCACATCCCGCGCCGGTGTTCCATTCACCATGCAATCGTATAAACTTTTCTGAATATTCTGAAGATCGAAGCCAACTCCCGTGGTACTGTTTGCCTGAGGGTCGGCATCAAGTAGAAGTGTTCGGAATTCCAGCACGGCAAGACTCGCCGCCAGGTTGATTGCTGAAGTGGTTTTGCCTACTCCGCCTTTTTGATTTGCCACTCCTATTACTCTTGCCATAATTTAGTCCTTTGCAAGATAGGTTGATATGCTCTAACTTGCTGACAGGTTGGCAAAATTAAGATTTCGGTATAATATATGGCTACATATGTGGATACCCTAAGCAAAAACGCAGTGGTGGAAGATCAATTGAAAGAAGAACAATACATTATCATTTCAGGAACTAACCGGGCGGATAGCAAGAGTTACAAAGTTTCACAGTACTACCAGCATGTGCTGGAATCAAAAAAGATTTCCACATCACTTGTCACACTCGAAAACCTCGACCTTTCCAACCGAAGCGAGCAATACGTACAGATGGAGCTTGAAATATTAATTCCCGCAAAGAAATTTATTTTCATTTGTCCCGAATATAACGGAAGCATTCCAGGGGTGCTCAAAACCCTGCTCGACCTTTCTGATTACAAAAAAGTGTGGTGGGGAAAGAAGGCACTCTTAACAGGTATTTCGAGCGGAAGATCTGGAAACGTACGTGGTATGGAACATCTTACTACCATCCTGCATTACCTCAAAGTGAACGTTCACCCCGACAAACTTCCGATTAGCTCCATTGATAAATTACTGAACGGAGTGGAAATTATTTCGGATCCGGATACAATTTCCGCCATTAACGTCCAAACAGATGAGTTCATTAAATTTTAGCATGCATGCGTAATCCTTCTTTTTTGTGGATCATCATTGCCATTATGGCGCTACTTGACATTTATGTTTTCCAGGCGCTTAAAATGGTGCTGCCGACGGTTGGTTCAAAACTGCGATTAATCATCATCGTTATATACTGGTTCATTGCACTGGTTACGATCGGAACGCTTATCGCTTTTCCCTATATCAATTTTGAATCGTTGCCCAAATCAGTACGAACGTATATTTTCGCACTGCTCGTTGCGGCATTCTTTTCAAAATTAATTGCCTCGTTATTTTTTGCGATTGACGACATTCGCCGCGGTGCAACATGGGTGATCGTAAAATTATTTCGTACTTCCGGAGCAGGTGAAGACGGGGCTGTCGAAGGCATTACGAGGTCGGCATTTTTAAGCTGGCTCGGATTGATCATGGGAGGAAGTTTATTAAGTACCCTCATCTACGGCTTCAGCAATAAATATAATTATCATCTCAAACACGTAAACCTTTCTTATAAAAACCTCCCTTCGTCTTTTAAGGGATTAAAAATTATACAGATATCCGACATCCATTCCGGAAGTTTTAATAATTTAAAAGCAGTGCAGAAAGGTGTGGATATGATATTAAATGAAAAACCTGACCTGGTATTATTTACAGGCGACCTCGTAAATGACAAGGCCACCGAAATGGTGGATTACATGGATATTTTTAAAAAAGTGACCGCACCAATGGGGGTGTACTCCACACTTGGCAATCACGACTACGGCGACTATTCAAGTTGGAAAACGGAGGAAGACAAAAGGGCCAACCTCGAAAGATTAAAAGAGGTGCATGGCGAACTGGGTTGGAAATTATTAATGAACGAAAACGTTGCTTTTAAAAAGAACAACGAACAGATCGCTTTAATAGGTGTAGAGAACTGGAGCGCAAAGAGAAATTTTCCAAAACATGGCCGCTTGGACCTTGCTTATGCCGGCACAGAAGGTATCCCCTTCAAAATATTAATGAGCCACGATCCCAGCCATTGGGATGCTGAGATAAGACCCAAATATTCAGACATCGACCTTACCCTTTCGGGACATACACATGGTATGCAATTCGGAATTGAAATTCCGGGTTTCAAATGGAGCCCGATTCAATACATGTACAATCAATGGGCAGGGTTGTATGAAGAAAACAATCAGAAACTTTATGTTAACCGCGGGTACGGATTTATTGGTTACCCCGGGCGCGTAGGCATTCTTCCTGAGATCACCGTAATCACTTTAACATAATCTATTGTAACTATTGAATAATTTTCTGGTCACAGCTCGCGTTACCGGATTTATCTTGTTATAAATCCTTAATTTTTAACAACGTATTGGAAACCGGTGGCATGTTACTTGACCATTTAAAAAATTAAATCATTCAGTATGAAACCGAGCATGCTAAAATCACAAAAAAGTGTTTCAATGCCTTCTTCAAATGATGCACAAAAACCTTTTACAGGAATTAAATTTAAAATGCTTTCGCTATTTATTTTCGCGCTGGCATTGACCAGTGTAAGTTTTGCGCAGGGTTTTCACATTGGTGTTAAAGGCGGTGTGAATATGTTCAAGATCGATGGAAAATCGTTTAGCGATGAGTTCAAGTATGGTTATAACGCGGGTGCATTTGCCGAAATTAATTTCAGCAAAAAATTCGGCATCCAGCCCGAAGTATTATGGAACCAGGCACAAACAAGAACCACTGAACATTTTAAAGATGTTTACAACCAGGGATTTTCTTCCTTTAAAAATGTAAAATTAAATTACCTCAGCGTTCCGCTATTACTCAGTTTTCGACCCTCTAAAATAATTACGTTCCAGGCAGGTCCGCAATTCGGTATACTCATTAATCATAGCGAAGACCTTTTGATGAATGGTAAAAACGCATTTCGTTCCGGTGACCTTTCCCTGCTCGGCGGCGTGCAATTAAATCTCGGCGGTCTGAAAGTTGGCGGACGATATGTAGCAGGACTATCCAATATCAACGACATCGACAACCAGGAAAAATGGCGCAATCAGGGTTTCCAGTTGTATGTGGGCTTCAGGATCATATGATCTTTTATATATTTAATATCTTGAAAAAGGAGCGAAGCATTTTCTTCGCTCTTTTTTTATTGACATGTCTTCTTGTGACAAAAAGGTGTATGGCACCATACTTGACCTATATTGCCGAATAGATGAAATCAGTAAATTTTAAACAGGAAGTGTTATTTTGTCACTGTTAACCCGAATTAATGAAAGATAGGTACACCTTAAGTCCGGAAGAGGAAATGGATTTCATTCCAATCATCCCTTTGAACGAAAATGAAAACGAAAATGGCCAGGAAATAGTGGTTCCTACCGAATTACCCTTGCTACCACTGCGCAACACGGTTTTGTTCCCCGGAGTGGTATTGCCAATAACAGTGGGCAGGGATAAAAGCATAAAAGCAGTAAACGACGCATATAAGGCTGACAAACTGGTAGGAGTGGTGGCACAGAAAGACAGCGAGGTAGAAGATCCTACTGTCAGTGACCTCGAAGATATCGGCACCATTGCAAGGATCGTGAAATTGATAAAAATGCCCGATGGCGGTACAACCGTGATCATCCAGGGCAAAATGCGTTTTAAAGTTGAAAGCATTTTGTCTGACGATCCCTATTTCAGGGCGAAAGTAGAAGCACTGAAAGAAGAAGAAGCGCCTAAGGACCAGGATTTTGAGGCCTACGTTTCCAATATTAAGGACCTCGCTACCCAGATTATTCAATTGTCGCCGAATATTCCTTCAGAGGCAGGAATAATTTTGAAGAACATTGAAAACCCTTCATTCCTCATCCATTTTATTTCAAGCAATTTAAATACAGAGCTCGTAGAAAAACAAAAATTGCTTGAGCTGAATAATATCCAGGCGCGTGCCGACCTGCTGATGCAGTTGTTACAACGCGAACTTCAGTTTGCAGAATTAAAAAATAAGGTAACGGTAAAAACGAAAACCGAACTCGACAAACAACAGCGCGAATATTTTTTACAACAGCAGTTAAAAAGCATCAAGGACGAATTAGGTGGCGATAACAACGACCGTGAAGTAAAGGAGATGCAGAAAAAAGGCGAAAGTAAAAAATGGCCGGTCGCAACAAAAGAAATGTTCCGTAAAGGAATAGAGAAATTAGAAAGAATGCACCCCAGCACACCTGATTATTCTATCGTTTACAACCACCTCGACCTCATGCTCGACCTTCCATGGGATGAAGTTACCGCGGATTCATACGACCTTAAAAAAGCAAAAAAAATACTTGACCATGACCATTATGGAATGGCAAAAGTGAAGGAGCGCATACTTGAATATTTAGCAGTGCTGAAATTAAAGGGTGATATGAAAAGCCCGATACTTTGTTTTGTGGGACCTCCGGGAATTGGTAAAACTTCTCTTGGAAGAAGTATCGCAAGCGCCATTGGAAGAAAATATGTGCGTTTAAGTTTGGGCGGCCTGCATGATGAAAGCGAAATCCGTGGTCACCGTAAAACGTATATCGGTGCAATGCCCGGAAGGATCATACAATCGATAAGGAAAATAAAATCTTCCAATCCAGTGATGATCCTCGACGAAATTGATAAAGTGGGTCACGACAATCGCGGCGATCCTTCATCTGCATTACTCGAGGTACTCGATCCCGAACAAAACAACAGCTTCTATGATAATTACCTTGAATCGGAATATGATCTCAGCAAGGTATTATTCATTGCTACCGCCAATGACATTAATAATATTCAACCTGCTCTGCGAGACAGGCTGGAAATTATTCATTTGAGCGGATATGCCGTGGAAGAAAAAATTGAAATTGCAAAGCGGCACCTTGTTCCAAAACAATTGGAAGCACATGGGCTTAAGGATATGAAATTCAGGATCGGTGACAAGATCCTTGAAAAATTAATACAGGATTTTACTAGGGAAAGCGGGGTGCGCGAACTTGACCGTTATCTTGCCTCGGTGATGCGTTACGAAGCAAAACAGCTCGCAATGAAAAATCGCCTGAAGAGTGTGATGACCATGCAGGACGTGGAAAAAATATTGGGCAAGGCAAAATACAGTAACGAATTATACAAGGTTGCAAATATGCCGGGTGTGGCAGTTGGCCTCGCATGGACCTATGTAGGTGGTGATATATTATTTGTGGAAACCAGTTTGAGTGATGGCAAAGGTGAATTGAAATTGACTGGTAATCTTGGTAACGTTATGAAGGAAAGCGCAACAACTGCGCTTACATTTCTTCAATCCAATGCAAGAAAAGTAAATATAGATCCTGAAATATTTAATAAGAAGATGCTTCATGTGCATGTACCCGAAGGCGCCGTTCCTAAAGATGGCCCGAGTGCGGGTATTACCATGATGACTTCCATCGCTTCGGCTATTACGGGCAGAAGGGTAAAACCTTATTTAGGGATGACCGGAGAAATTACTTTGCGCGGACAAGTATTACCGGTGGGTGGTATAAAAGAAAAAATACTTGCTGCAAAAAGGGCCGGGCTGAAAGAAATTATATTATGCTGGCAAAATGAAAAGGACATCGAAGAGATCGATGCTGCGTTTATCAAGGGAATGAAATTCGATTATGTAAGAACGATGCAACAGGTTCTGGAAATAGCCCTGGCCTGATTGTTATTCGATGTAAATGTTTTTACTGCCGTACCAGTTCCTGAGAGAATCTTTTATTCTTACAGTATCTGAAGCCTGGGCGGGCAATACAAAATATAATGAAAATAAAGTGGAGTCGCGAGACTCCATTTTTATATTGGTTTGTGTGGCTTTTATTTGCGAAAATCTTTTTGCTGCCCTTAATTTGCTGGTAGTTCGTTCAATAATAAATTTATAGGTATTGCCAGAAGAATTAGCCGCGGAAACTTTTTTTGCCGCGGAATCTATGATGTTCTTTACTGAGTCAAGGATGGTATTTGCTCTTGTAGAAGTGGCGGTATCGCCTGCGGCATTCGCAAAGGGTGCGGGGGTTGATTTTTTATTGTAAAGAAAATATCCTCCGCCGATAATCAATATTAAACCGCCGATTATTCCTCCGATGATCAGCACCGAGCGCATGGGTACACTTTTCACAGGGTCCTCGCCATACGGTTGTTTCTTTTTTACCGGGGGTTCAAAATTCTCTTTATAAAAATTTTCTTTGCTGTGAACCAGTT
>JBDTMM010000095.1:0-7898 GCA_039934275.1 Flavitalea sp.
ATGCCTGCTTCGATCATTTCCCTCATCAGGTCATTTCCTTCCCTTGTTCTTTCTCCAACGCCCGCAAATACGGAAACTCCGCTATATGCCTTGGCGATATTATTAATAAGTTCCTGGATCAATACTGTTTTACCAACACCCGCACCCCCAAACAACCCTATCTTACCACCTTTTGCATAAGGCTCGATAAGGTCAATTACTTTGATACCGGTAAATAATATCTCGGATGAAGTGCTAAGGTTTTCAAATGCGGGTGGCTTATTGTGAATCGGCCTGCCGTTCACTTTTGAAACGGCGGGCAAACCGTCGATGGGATCGCCGGTTACATTAAAAAGGCGTCCCTTGATAGCATCTCCTGTAGGCATCGCTATTGCAGCTCCTGTATCGGTTACTGCCATTCCTCTTACCAATCCTTCGGTACCATCCATTGCTATGCAACGGACACTGTCTTCTCCAAGATGCTGCTGTGCCTCAAGAACAAGCGTTTCACCTGTAGACCTTTTCAGCTCCAATGCATTAAAGATTTCGGGAAGTTTTCCTTCAAATTGAACGTCAACAACCGCGCCGATGATTTGCTTGATCTTACCAACGTTTGGCATATTATCTATTTATTTTAACTAAGGTTATTCTAAACGACTGATCTCCGAAATACTCCCGGAATTCAGGGCTTTTTTATTCGGCTGCAAAGGTAAGGTGTGAGCGCTTATCCTGCGCATTCTATCAAAAAAATTACGCCTTATATTTGCCACAAAGCAGTACATGCAGTTGATTGAGGTCATAAATTCTTCCCTAGCCAATGAATTCCTGCAGGTGAACGTGTTCCTGAACGGAGGATTTGCTAATTACGTCCGTCCGCTCGATAAGGATATTGAAGAAACTTTCGACAAAAAAAAGAATAAGGCGCTGAGGCACGGCGAAATTATCCGTTGGATCCTTAGAGACGATTCGGGAAACCTGATCGGCAGGATTGCCGCTTTCGTCAATAATAAATATAAAAATAAAGGAGATGACCTGCCCATCGGCGGGGTCGGTTTCTTCGATTGCATCAACGACCAGCAGGCCGCCGATACTTTATTTGATGTTTGCAAACACTGGCTACTGCAAAGAGGGATGGAGGCTATGGATGGCCCGATCAATTGCGGTGAAAGGGACCGCTGGTGGGGATTATTGGTAGAAGGATTCGACCCGCCTTCGTACCGAATGAATTACAACCCGCCCTACTACCAGAACCTTTTTGAAAACTATGGCTTCAAAACATTTTTTAACCAGATATGCTTTGGGATGAAAGTGCACGACAGGCTGCCAGAGAAATTTTTCGAAAGGCATGCCCTTCATACTCAAAATAAGAATATAAGCGCCAGACACATTCAAAAGAAGCGGCTATCGAAATACGCGGAGGACTTCACAATTATATATAATAAAGCATGGGCCGGTCACGGCGGTCTTAAGCAGATTAATAAGGAAGTGGTGAAGAAAATGTTCCTGCAGATGAAACCAGTAATGGACGAACGCCTGGTATGGTTCGTTTATGATGAAGAAAAACCCATTGCGCTATGGGTAAACCTACCCGATCTGAACGAATGGTTCAAATACCTCAACGGTCGTTTTGATGTATTCGCCAAAATGAAATTTCTCTGGATCAAAGCCACAAAAAAATGCAGGAAATTCTCAGGTCTCGTTTTTGGTATCGTGCCCGAATGGCAGGGAACGGGCATTGATGCCTACATGATCGTAGAGGGAGCAAAAATTATCCAGGCGCAGGATATGTACCTGGATTATGAAATGCAGTGGATAGGCGACTTCAATCCAAAAATGATCAACATAGCTGCGGGCCTTGGCACCTACCGCAGCAGAAAATTAATCACCTACCGCTATCTTTTTGACCGCACAAAAGAATTTAAACCCCATCCGGTATTTTAAGGTTAATTAACTTGCAGCATGGACAAATTCATTGTGTCGGCCAGGAAATACCGTCCCCAAACTTTCGATACGGTAGTGGGCCAGAGCCATATCACCACAACGCTTAAAAATGCTATAAAAAATAAACAGCTTGCACACGCATTTCTTTTTTGCGGTCCGCGCGGTGTTGGTAAAACTACCTGTGCCCGCATCCTTGCAAAAACAATCAATTGCGAAAACCAGCAACCCGATGGCGAAGCATGTAACAAGTGCCATTCCTGCGTTTCTTTTAATGAAGGCACCTCTTTAAATATTCATGAGCTCGATGCGGCAAGTAATAATTCCGTGGATGATATCAGGAGTCTGGTAGACCAAGTACGATTTGCGCCGCAGGCAGGGGCTTATAAGGTGTACATAATAGATGAAGTACACATGCTCAGTTCATCAGCATTTAATGCATTTTTAAAAACACTTGAGGAGCCGCCACCTTATGCCATTTTTATTCTTGCAACAACAGAAAAGCACAAGATACTTCCCACGATATTGAGCCGTTGTCAGATCTTCGATTTTAAGCGTATCACTCTCAATGATACCGTTGAACACCTCGAAGAGATCACTAAAAAAGAAGATATAAAAGCCGAAAAAGCAGCGTTGCAGGTAATTGCTCAAAAAAGCGAAGGCTGCATGCGCGATGCACTAAGCATCCTCGACAAGATCGTAAGTTTTACAAATGGGGAAGTAACGTACAGGCACACACTTGAACACCTGAACATACTCGACGCGGATTATTATTTTAAACTGATGGACAACATGCAGCAGCAAGACCTTGCGGGGGCAATGCTGTTATTTGATGACATCAATAGAAAAGGGTTTGAAGAAGACCTTGTACTAAGTGGCTTCTCCGAATTTATCAGGAATTTGCTGGTAAGTAAGGACGAACGCATTGCAGGGTTGCTGGAAGTGGTAGAAAGCTTCCGAGAAAAATATATCGCCACAGCGAAAAATATCAGCATTGGTTTTTTGGTGAGTGCGCTGAATATTCTGAATGAAACAGAAATAAATTATAAGGCAGCAAGAAATAAAAGACTGCATGTAGAACTCGCGATCATTCGACTCACTTATCTAATGCAGGCGATCGAATTATCTGCCTCTTCGGAAGGACTTACAAAAAAGAAGGTAGCCGAAACCGCAAAATCGGTGGCGTTCAGGAACATACCTGGTATGAGGCCCGTTTCTCAGCAAACCAAAATCGCCGAGCCGAAATTGATTATTCATTCGGAAAGTGTTCCGGTGAGGCCTGAAGAAAAAATGATTACCCCCGTTACGCCTCAAACCGCGAGCGTAAAATCTTCCCGCCTCGATTCTATTCGCCGGGAAATTGCGGAAAGAGCAGGGGCTGTAACTGAAAAGATCATCGCCCTGCAGGAACAAAAATTAAAAGAGGGGTGGGATGCTTATACAATGCTATTAAAAGAAAATAAAAATCCCGCGGCGCAAAGTTTCGAAATGGCAAAGCTCAATATCCTTAGTGAATGCAGTTTTGAAGTAATCGCCAATAATAATCTTGAACAAAAATTTATCGAACAGGAAAAGCGGGTATTAAGCGAACACCTTCAGAAATTTTTCTGTAATAAGGCACTGCATTTCGCCGTAAAGATCTCAGAAAACCCTGTTGAATTTAACCCAGGTGAAAAAACATTGTCGCGTAAGGAACAGTTCATATTAATGATTGAACAATATCCAATGGTGAAGGAACTGAAAGACAGGCTTAAGCTGGAGCTGGATTATTGAAAATCCATCACCCTTTACGTCATTAAGTTTCCTGCATTTTAACTAATTTCACTGCTCAAATTGAATTTCTTATATGGCTGAAGTGATATTAATGCCCCGTTTGAGCGATACAATGACTGAAGGAGTGATTGCGGACTGGCATAAAAAAGTGGGTGATACAGTAAAAAAGGGCGATGTGCTCGCAGATGTGGAAACAGACAAAGCCACTATGGAACTGGAAAGTTATAAAGACGGAACACTGTTACACATAGGAACGGATAAGGGGGGGAAATTGCAGGTAAACGATTTGCTAGCAATTATTGGAAAAACAGGTGAGGACGTAACCGGCCTAATCAAGGAACACCAGGGTGGTGGGGGTGGGGAAGCGGCCACTCCGATTCCGAAAGAAGAAACCAAAGCAGCACCACAAAAAAGTGAAGCCCCCGCAAAACAAGCTGCCACTGCTGCTAAAGAGCCTGCGCCAGAAATGGATCTTTCCAAGAAAGAAGAAGTAATACTGATGCCCCGCCTAAGTGATACCATGACAGAAGGTGTCATTGCCTCATGGCACAAAAAGGTAGGCGACATGGTGAAAAAAGGCGACGTACTTGCCGACATCGAAACCGATAAGGCTACCATGGAACTTGAAAGTTATAAAGAAGGAAAATTATTATATACTGGCGCGAAGGAAGGTGAAAAGATTTTGGTCAACGACCTCCTTGCCATTATCGGTGGCGATAATGTAGACGTTCAGGGTATTGTTGCTGCCTCGAAAAGTGGTGGAACACAGGCAGACAAAGGAGTTGCCACTCCTGCAGAATCCAACGCAGAACAACTTGCAGTGGATAAGGACCCCTCTACCCAGGCAGTTGCAGCCGCAGAAAACGCTTCTTCCAACGGATCAGCAGAACACAACGGACGCGTAAAAGCTTCTCCCCTTGCCAAAAAACTGGCAGCGGAAAAAGGTATTGATATCTCCAGCGTTCCCGGCAGCGGCGACAATGGAAGAATTATAAAAAAAGACGTTGACGGATTTGTTCCTTCAAAAAAAGAAGCCTCACCGCAAACTTCCGGAGCGCAAAGACCGGCAACGCCAGCTGGCGAAGTAAGTTTTGATGAGGTTCCCGTTTCACAAATGAGAAAGGTGATCGCCAAGCGCCTCGCCGAAAGCAAGTTTACAGCTCCTCATTTTTATGTAACCATTGCCATAAATATGGACAGTGCTGTGGCAAGCAGAACAAAGCTCAATGAAATTTCACCGGTAAAAATCTCTTTCAACGACCTCGTATTAAAGGCATGTGCCGTGGCGCTCAAACTTCATCCGAAAGTGAACAGCAGCTGGCTTGGAGACAAGATCAGGTATAATCATCACGTGAATATAGGAGTGGCGGTAGCGGTGGAAGAAGGATTGCTGGTTCCGGTAGTTCGTTTTGCAGATACAAAATCCCTTTCGCAAATAGGCACAGAGGTTAAAGATTACGCCAAAAAAGCAAAAGAGAAAAAATTACAACCATCCGACTGGGAAGGAAATACATTCACCATTTCTAACCTGGGAATGTTCGGCATCGACCAGTTTACGGCTATTATAAATCCGCCCGATTCCTGCATACTTGCAGTTGGTGCTATTCAACAGGTGCCCATCGTAAAAAACGGTGCCGTGGTTCCGGGAAATATCATGAAACTCACACTCAGTTGCGACCACAGGGTAGTTGATGGAGCAACTGCTGCTGCATTTTTACAAACATTACAAGGCCTTTTGGAAGAACCTTTAAGAATGCTGGTATAAATTCTAATTAAGATCCTGGTAAACGGTCGAGGTCCAGTCGTGAGACACCACGTAAGTAAGGGCCTTGCACAACTCGTCGAACTTGTTGGGCTTTGTAAGAAAATGAGCCGCCCCAAGAAGTGTGGTCTCTTCCACATCTCTTTTTTCGGACGAAGTGGAATATATGATCACCGGGATATCGCGAAGATTTGCCTGCTTTTTGAGCTCGGCAAGACACTGTTTTCCATTGAGCCTGGGCATATTAAGGTCAAGAAATATCATATCGGGCAGGGTCATCTTGCCGCTTTTCAGCAGGGCTAAGGCTTCTTCACAATCTGAAGCAGAAATGCACTCGATGTTTCGATCCACCTCATTAACAGCCTCAATGAACAATTCCTGGTCATCTATATCATCATCAACAATAAAAAAAGTCTTCTTTTTAGACATATATGGTCTGCAAGATCAGTAGAAAAATCCGGAATAGGTAAATTACCGCAAGTCCTTGACATTCCAAGAAAAAAGGGTCACTTTTAACAACGAATCCCTAGATATTTATGTGCCGTAAACTGCTGCTGATACCGATTTTTTCATTGATGTTCGTGTGCTCGTGCAGGAAAATCGTGGAAGATAAAAAGAAAGATTTTATCCTGTCATTCATCGCTTCCGGTGATTGGCACATTGAAGAATTTCGTGAAGGTGCTTCAACCATTACCGATCAGTTTACCGGTTTCAATTTTCATTTTACAAAAGAAGGAACGGTTACTGCTAAAAAAGACAATATCACAGAAAATGGAACCTGGGTGGGTGATGCAACCAATTATACGATCACCGCAAATTTTCCCACTTCCCCCGATCCCATAAAAAAACTCAATCAAACCTGGAAACTCACCGATAGTTCCGAAGAAACCGTTATTGCAGAAACGTCCGGCCCCGATACAAAAAATACCCTACGACTTCGTAAAAATTAAAAATACTTACACCATATTTTGGTAGTATAAAAATCATCCCTATCCCTTAATAGACCTTGTTTGCCGTGAGTACCCTTAGTATTTTGCATTGGTAAGATGGTCAAAAAAATTACAATACCGTACTACAAAAAATTTCAGATGAGCAGAATGCTGTTCATCATTACTTCCATTTTATCTTTTCTTTCTGCTCATTCCCAGCAACCCATCGCTGCATTCGCTGCCGATAATGTTTCAGGGTGCGCACCTCTTACCGTAAAATTTATTGATCAGTCTGCTGGCGCCCCAACAAACTGGAGCTGGGATTTTGGAAATGGACAGCTATTGAGCAACAAGAATAATACAATCACTTATTCACAGCCGGGTATCTATTCGGTAAAACTTGTCGTAAGAAATGCCAATGGAATTAATTCTATCATCAAAACAAATTTCATAGAAGTCAAGGCCGTGCCTGTTGTCGATTTTATAGTGAATAAAGTGAGCGGGTGCTCCAATGCCTCCTTTCATTTTACTGATCAGTCAACAGTGGCAGGTGGCGTCATTAACAGTTGGTTGTGGGATTTTGGGGATGGACAGACTTCTAATACCAATGCACCCGATCACATTTATACTGCAGAAGCCATTTATAATGTTACCCTAACAGTTGGTACCAGCATCGGTTGCAATACAACACTCACAAAATTCAATTTCCTGCAGGTGGTTCCCGGAGTAAAAGCCGATTTCAGCAATACTAATCCCATTTCATGTAATGCACCATTCCAGGTCGCTTATACTAATTTATCAACTGGGCTGGGAACCATCAGCTATGCATGGAACCTTGGCAACGGAACTTCTAGCGCGGCCTCGCCTTCCGCCACTTATAACACTGCTGGAGATTATACCATTAAACTGGTAACAAAAAGCAGTTTTGGTTGTAGCGATTCGGTATCAAAAACGATTACTATAAAAAAAGTAACTACTAATTTTACTTTTACTAACACCTGTATCTCCAAAACCACCACCTTCCAGAATACTGCGGATGATGTGCCTGTTTCCTCGATGTGGACATTCGGAAATGCAGGTCAGTCTGCCGAAATAAATCCCTCAATTACTTTTCCTTCAACAGGTACCTTTCCCGTTAAACTAGTCAACACTTATGCCGGATGTACAGATTCACTTACCAAAAATGTAGTTATCCAAAATAATCCCGTAGCAAATTTTACTTCCGGTACAAGTGTTTCCTGCAAGGCTCCCTTCAATGTAAATTTTCGAAGTAACAGCCCCGGCGCAACGGGCTGGACGTGGGACTTTGGGGATGGCAGTACACCCGAAACCATTAAAAATCCAACACATCTTTATTCGGCCGTAGGAAAATTTAGTATATCTCTTACCGTGAGTACATCTGGTGGCTGCGTGGGTACTGTTACCAAACAGGATTTTATAAATATTACCGAGCCCGTGGTGAGTATCTCCAACGCACCCGGTGGTGGCTGCGCACCATTTAATTATTCACCCATTGC